>CAZGKH010000001.1:0-3395 GCA_964525665.1 uncultured Anaerolineae bacterium
CCGCTATGGAGTTGGACTTGAGAGCCGCGTCCACGATGGCGTGTAGATTGGCCGAGACCAGCGTTTTAACTTTTTCCAATAGTGATGCCATTTCTTTAGGTTCTCCTTTCGTTTTTGGTGATCAAGTTACTTACATCTCAATTGTACCACAGATTGTCGCCTAATTTGACAGAAGCTCAATACATGCTTTACTATATCACCTCCCCCTTACTTCGATAAAGTACAGAACCGGTCGCATCATCAAAGAAGCTTCCAAGTCTGTCCTCAATCGAGTTAGCCATATTATATCACAAAATCCTCAGGTTTGCACGACATGCAACTGACAAAAGGCCGACATTTCACGGACGCATCTGCTCACCAAATGCTCGCAGCGGACCCAGTCCGCTGAGGCTGCTGGACTAGGGTCCAGCAGGAGCAAGCGCGTAGTAACTCACGGACCGATCAGCCTATACCCCCGGCCGCGGACGGTTGTCAGATACTTCGGCTCCGACGGATCAGGCTCGATCTTCTGGCGCAAGCGGTTGACTAGCTTTCCGATGCGAGCGTCGTCCACCTCGTCAATGTAATCCTCGCCCCAGACGGACTCCACGATCTGATATTTGTCGCAGATTTTGTCCAGGTGGCCGTAGAGCAAGAGCAACAATCGGTACTCCAGATCGGTTAAGTCAGGAGCCAATTCCCCATCCACCCACACGTGGCCGGAATCCACATCCACCCGCACCCCCTGAGGCCCAGGTTTCTTCACCAGTCTTTGCCTACGAGCGAAGCCCTCGAACAAGCGGCCGAAGATCGCCAACTCACCGTCTTTGTCCTCCACGATGGCCTTTCGACGCAGGGATCGCTCCAACTCTGGAGCCACCGGGTTTCCTGGCTCAGAGACGAAAACCGTCAACGCCTCTTGCTCTTCGGCGGTCAGATCGTTCCAAAGTTTGGCACACTCGGTCCTGACGCTGATATCGTTATCGAGTCGCTCTCGAACCAGCTTATAGCCTTGGTCTTGGTAGAAATCGGGGTAATCGCGGCTGACCTCGGCCAGGACGCGGCAGGTGGCCTCCAGCAGCCCTGGATGGCCGCCAGCCTGGGCGATGACGAAGTCCACGTCGTCCGTGCTGAAAGCCACTTCCTCTTCCCTGGCGAATTGGGCAATGACCTGCTCAGCATCGTCTCTCCCCAAGGTGGACAGAAAGAGGGTGTTGAGGGCGAAGAGCTCGCAGAACTCGGCCACCTTGTCGCTGCGTTGTCGCTGTCGGAGCGGCTGATCGGTGGCCGCCACGTACGAGAGGCGGGGGCCGTATTTGTCCTTGAGGGCGCGGAGGTTCAACAAGACGCGCTCGTCCAGGCCAGCGAAAGGCTCGTCGAACTCGTCGAAGAGAAAGACGACACGCTGTTTGAGACCCTCACTAAGTGCCGTGAGGCCCTCGTTGAAACTGAGGGGCACCAAGAATGGGTTGGTAGGTTCCACCAAGCGGCGATAAGAAACACCGACGCGATCCAGCAGCCCCGGCTCGACCTCCAGCTTCTTGAGCTCGGCCAACGTGCTGCGCAGGATGAGCTCGTAGAATCCCTGCTCCGTGAGTTCCAGCATCAGGTTGAAGTCAATGTAGACGAAAACGTAGTCGTCGGCTCGATTTCCCAGGTACTTTCGCTGCACTGCCGGCGAGGAAATGGACCGCAGCAAAGTGGACTTGCCCGTGTTGCTCAGTCCCACAATGGAGCAACAATCCCCATCTTCGACACATTCCATGATGTAGGCCACAGCAGCGTCTCTGGTGACGAAGGCATCCACGACTTGTTCGCTGCCTATTCCCATGATCTCGTTTACCTCATGCGTGTCAATATCTTCTGCGCTTTCCTATAGTGGCGGCCTGTCATCTCGCACAGCCCATAGAAAAGGAAGTGCCTCCGTGATCTTGACACCTCGATACTCGCCTTCCAATACGTCAAAGTGTGCATCGTAGGTCACCAGATAGTCAGCCTGACCAACAACGGCACAGGCCAGGATGAAATCATCGTCAGGATCGGCGATGATGACGGATTCCACATCCGAGGGCTTGACTTCCACATAGGCAGCCAGATCACGCAGTTCGACCAGCAGGCTATCTTTGTACTCATCACCAATTCCTCTGGCTGAGAACTTCTCATCAATCTCAACCAACAGGTCATCGGAGTAGAGTAGCTCAAACTCCCTTTGCCGCCAACGTCTCAGTAGTTCCATCGTGGGGCTATGGGGGTTCTTACTGAGATGGGCGGCCACAAAGATGTTCGTATCGAAGACTGCCCGCAGACGCCGTCGTTCAGTCTCCAACGGCGGCCTCCCGCTCGTCGTCTATGGCGATGCCCTTGCGGATAGCCTCAGCTCGTGCCCGCTCTATGGTCTGCAAGAAGATCTCCGTACGCTCCTCAGATGACAGGTGACGCCGTCCCTGAGACATCTCTTCCACCCGAGCCATCGTGGCCAGCGTCTGCAGCGAGACCGGTCTGTTAGGATAGAAGGTCCGCTGACTTCCATCGGGCAGAGTAAAGATCACGGGGGGGATGATGAGCAGCAGGTGCTCAAGAATAACATGTATCTCGTCTACCTTCGTCTCCAGATGTTCGATCTTGTGTCGCATCTGGTCAATGCCTACCAGAATGTCCTGTTCTGCATGCATCGTCTTTCACTCCTTTGCGTCCATTGTCTGCAGATAGTATACTACAAAAGCAGATGGCTGGCAAGGCATTTTCAGCTTGACAGACCAGGCCAGCAATGATATAATTATTTCGAAGTTAATCAAATTAGTTAGATTGGAGGAGCTATGATGGAGGAAAGAGCTGCCGAATTCGAGGAGCTGCTCGCCTTTTTCAAGGCTTTGGGTGATGAGAAGCGGTTGAAAATCGTGGGGCTTCTGGCCCAGAAATCTCTCTGCGTGGAAGAGTTGGCAGCGATCCTAGACCTCAGCCCGGCCACCGTGTCGCATCACCTGCGCAAGCTGGTGGAAGCTGGACTGGTCGCGGCCTCGGCAGAGGGGTATTACAACGTCTACTCCCTGCGGGCCGAGGCCCTGCGCGAGATGTCCAAGCGGCTACTGACAACGGAGACATTCCAAGACACGGCGCGAACTCTGGATTTGGGGAGCTACGATCGCAAGGTGCTGCGGGACTATCTTTCTGAGGATGGCCATCTGAAGAAGATTCCCGCTCAGCGCAAAAAGCGAGATGTTATCCTGCACCACATCGTGCAGGAGTTCGAACCCGGCCGCCGGTACGCCGAGACCGAAGTCAACGAGATCATCTCTCGCTTCCACGAGGACTACGCCACCATCCGTCGGGAGTTCATCATGAGAAGGATGATGGATCGAGAGGGCGGTGGCGGTGACTACTGGCGCATGGCGTGAAACGTAAGGCGCAAAACATAA
>CAZGKH010000001.1:3495-14629 GCA_964525665.1 uncultured Anaerolineae bacterium
TTACGTTTTAGACCGCAATCTCCACCTTCAGGGCATCAAGCACGAACTGGATGGGATTCATGATCGTAGTAGTGTCGGAGCCCGCAAATAGCAAACCGACGACGAAATCCTCCTCGTCCAGCACAGCCGACCCTGAGTCTCCCCCCTGGCTCATAGCCCCGGCCATCAATTGATCCTCAAAAATCGCGTCCTGCCCCTCTCCGTAGCTCACCTGGGTTGTGACATCAATCTGGGTGATCCTGCCGGTGGTGAAGCCTGTGGTGCGCCCGCTCTTCTTGACCTGGGTGCCCAGAGTGGCTTCCCTTGTTCCCTTGGGCATACCGATCTCTAAGATCCGCTTCTCTACGAGATCGTCGGACAGAGGCCGGGCGATGGCGGCATCTACTCGATTCTTTGCAGGAACCTCTTGAAAAGCCATCACCCTGTGGCTCGAACCCAGCAATGTGGCCAGCCAGTTGAGAAGGGCCTCTATCCCCGTGGCCGTTGAGCAGGTAGCCGGGCTGGTGCCGAAGTTGAGTGGGATGAAGTCCTCCAGGGTGGCGATTTGATCGTTGAGGGTTCCCCCGTCATAGCGGCCGGGCTGGATGATGGGGTCCCCCCTCTGCGCTGCGTTGCTGTTGGCCAGCACATGGTTGTTGCTGAGGATGAAGAGCTCGCCACCCCTGGTTACCAGGCAGCCCAGGGTCCCCGCCGTGACATCAACGTGCCCGATGGAGACGCCCCCCGGCGCGGGGCGCCAGCGATCTTTGTGCCCCTGCCCTTCGTCCTTGGGCACTGAGTCCTGTACGTCCTCAGTAGAGGGCCGAAGGACCAAGGGCAGAGCTCGGATCACTCCCGTCTCCACAACATCGGTCTTCACCTCGCCCAGCTTTTTGGGCACGATGTCGGCGGGCGTGAGTTGCGCTTCGGGCATCTTCCTCGTTACCGAGACCACCACGCAGGGCTCATCAGTTATCCCCCTCTCGGTCTCCTTGAAGCCGACTCCGCAGGCAACTACGTTCTTCCTGCTCAATAAATAGGCGAGGTTTCGCCTTTTGACTTCAATGACTGGCTTCAGGTCCATTTGTTTGCCTCCTAAATGAATGATTAGCGCCGCACAAGGTTATCAGGACAGGGCGACGATATCTCCTACCTCTTTCACGTCAACGGGTACCCCCTCTATCTCAGAGGGCAGCAAGTCTGTGGCATCAAGTTGTGAGGGCGATTCTTTCTTCCTCACCATTACTACCAGGCTCAACAGCCCGGTCTCTTGGCCCTCGATCTCTTTGTACCCGATCCCCAGTCCCACCACGTTTTTCTGCTTAAGCAAGTGCTCCTGATGCCGATCTCTGACCGCCCTTATCTTTTCGATTCCTTTCATTTCGGTCATATCAGTCCTCCTGTGAGGCGCCGGGCGATTTGCGGAAAAAAGCCGCCCGGCCCAATGCCTAAGGCGATTGGAGTGCACTCTTGCTTTGGAATCTTCGGGGGGAGTGCCTGGCATCTGAATGCTCTCCTGGATTATACTACGAATCAAAACCTCTGGCAAACCACCAAGTACCCAAATAGGGAGCAAGGGTGCCATATCCATTAAATGCCTTAATCCGTTGTTTGCTCCGCTGCGCTAGCTTTAATTTCCTCATAAACCCGCTCCGCGTTGGACTTGAATCGTTGCTTAGCCTTTCCCACTTTCTCAGCATCCACTGGGAAGAAATCAATCATATCAGCTACCGAGGCCACGGCGCGGGCTCTGCTGTGGCCTGTCGCATACATCCCCCGCATCCTGGCCCGCAATCGGCGAATATAGTTGGATAGTTTTTTGGTGATCTCCTTGTCACATATCTCGCCCTCACCGGGTACAATGATCGCTGCTTTCACCCACGGCCTACGTATGTAGGTCAGGGCATCCAGCCACTCTTTGGAGTTGGCCTCTCCCATGTTAGGATGCGTACCGCTGACCACCACATCACCTGCGAAAAGAACACTGTCCCCAGGAACATGAACAATGATACTCGCTGGCGTGTGACCTCCGACGTAAACCAACCTGAGCACTTTGTTGCCCTTATGCAAGGTCATCCTATCGGTGAGGGTGATCTGAGGAAGAACGATTTTGAGGCGTTTCAATGAGGTGGCCACCTTCGGTGCATCCTCGAAGGAGGCCACCAGGCGCTGGCGGAAAGAATCGCCGTAGCTCTTCATTCTCTTCCAGGCCAACTCGTGAGCGATAACCGGGGCTCCGAAAACGTGGTTGCCCACGACACATTCAGGATGGTAATCTGTATTAATGATGTAGATCACCTCTTGATCTGTCACTCTGGCAATCTCGTCTCGCCACTCACGAGCATCCAAGGGCGACAAAGGGGTATTGATCAAGACCACACCCTCGCCGGTGACCACAAATCCCACATTACACCCTCGGTAGCCGGTTTCTGCATATATGCCTGGCCCTATCTGCTGCATCTAGATTTCCACCTCCAGCAACCTCTCATGGGCAATCTCTAAAGCCTCGCCCACCTTGTTACCATCAGGCCCGCCGCCCTGGGAGAAGTCGCGCTGTCCTCCCCCGCCGCCGCCGACGGCCCAACAAGCTCTCTGGAGGAGGTCGTTCATGTCGTAGGGCAGATCAGCCGAGCGAGCAAAGAAGAGCTGTGCTTTCTTGCCGGCCAATCCCAGAAGAGCCACACATCCTGTTGATTCCTTCAGGCGAAGCGCCAAGCGCCTGACTTCATCACCCTCACGATCAGTAAAGATCTTTCTCACGACACGGACGTTGTCATGCTGCTTCGCCTTCGCCAGAAGCTCAACGGCCTCATAGTCCAGCAGCCGGTTCTTGGCCGCGTTCAAATCCCGCCTGTTGCTTTTGGCCTCCTCGGCCAACCTCTTCACCGCTTCAGTGAGTTCCCATCCCCCCACGCTGAACTGGCTGGCCAGCTCATTCACCGCCCGGTTCTTGTCCCGATAATCAGCTAGAGCCCTGCCTCCACACAAGAACTCGACGCGGGTGTCGTGACCCCGCCGCTCGACTTTGGTGATCTTGATCAGACCCACCTCGCCCGTCCTCCGGCAGTGAGTCCCACCGCATGGCGAGTAGTCGAAGCCCGCCACCTCGACGATCCGGATGGGCATCTCCACGGTGGGCAGCTTTCGCAGCGGTAAGCCAGCCAGTTCAGTTTCAGTCACCAAATAGGTTTTCACCGGGCGATTCGCGAAGACGATCTCGTTGGTTAGGTCCTCAACCCTGTCCAACTGAGAAACAGCCAGAGGAGCTTTATCCACGTCAATGGTGCAAGTTTCCTTGCCTAGATGGAAACCAACGGTCTCGGCCTTCAGTATCTCAAGGAAGGCCTGGGACAGGATGTGCTGACCGGTGTGCTGCTGCATGTGATCGAACCTTGTCTCCCAATCAATCACGCCGTGGACGATATCCCCTCTGAGCTCCGTGGCCAGGGCATGAACAATAGCTTTGTCCTCCCGCTCGAACACATTGACCACGGGCACGTCATTGAGGCTGCCCTCATCGTGAGGCTGCCCGCCAGAGGTGGGATAGAAACAAGTGCTTTCCAGGATAACCCCAGGCTGGCTCCCCACGCTTATCCGCTCTACGACTTCTGTCTCGAATTCGAGTCTATATGGATCCAGATAGTACAATCGCTCCGTCACGACCCTCTAACTCCGAAATGGTCTTAGGGCATATTATAGCACAAGCTCGTCCGATTTGCCAACGCGGAACAACGGACTGGTGGATTCAACGGAAAGGCCGGGATTTAGCGCCTCGTAGTGGGGAGAGAAAAGGCACGTAAAGCTTGAATTGGGATGCGCTGAGAAGAGCTCGATGAGCATCTATCCGCCCCCATCCATAGTACTCATCCCACCCTGGCGCACCCAGATCATTAGCAGTCTCGGAGATGACCCAGGCCACCCGGTCGTTGGATAGCTCCGGCCTCGCTGACCAGATCAAAGCCGCCAGACCAGCCACGTGGGGAGCAGCCATAGAGGTGCCCGACTTGTGCCAATATCCATCCAACCAAGGCCAGGTGCTATAGATCGAGACGCCGGGAGCAGCAACATCTATTCCTGGCCCATAATTGGAGAATTCGGGTCGGACATCATTCACATCGGTAGCGCCGACTCCCAGTACGTGGTCACAAGCAGCCGGGTAGAAAACTGGCTTACCTGTGTTACCCGTCGCGGCCACGAGCAGCACACCCACAGCATAGCCATAGTCCACTGCATCCTGCAGAGCCTCCGAGTTCTCCTCTCCTCCCAGGCTCAGGTTGATGATGTCCGCTCCGTTATCAGTAGCATAAACGATGCCCGCGATGACGTCGGAGTACCAGCCATCTCCGTATTCGTCCAGCACCTTCACGGGCATAAGTTGAGCACCCCAAGAAATGCCCGCTATGCCAACCTCATTGTTTGTTTCTGCGGCTGCGATGCCGGCCACGTGGGTGCCGTGGCCGTTGTCGTCCTGGAGGTCATTGTCCTCGGCGGGGAGGCACTCAGAGTTCGAGCAGTGGTGATAGAAATGCCAGCCATATACGTCATCAACCTTTCCATTCTGATCATCGTCCAGGCCATTGGCTGGTATCTCACCAGGATTGCTCCAAGTCTTAGCCGCCAAGTCGGGGTGATCTATCTTGACGCCGGTGTCTAGCACAGCGATGATGACCTCTTCACTGCCCGTCGTGATCTCCCACGCAGCGGGAGCTCCGATCTTGGCCGGCGCCCATTGGTTATCCCAACCAGGATCGCTGGGAGTTATCGCCACTGACGCCAGGTAATCTAGCTCGGCATATTCTACCGAGGGATCACGCCTCATGTCCTCGACTACCGCCAACTCCTGGCCAGAGGGCACTGCCAGGCTTTTGATGCCTAGCTGGGAGATCTCTCGCTCGGCGGACAGCCCCTGCCGGGCGAGCGCTGCTTGCACATCGGCAGCCGAAGCCCCTTCCTTGAACTTCACCAAAATCCCACCTGGCCTGAAGCGCGGGGCTTCTGCCTGAGTCATAACTGCTGGCTTTTCACTCAATAGGGTGATGAGCAGAGCGACCAAGAATGGAGCTATCATCATCCTCTTCATTAATGGTTCCTCCGCAACAAGGAGAACTGGGTCAACATGGATTCGAGGGGTAAGACCTCCGAGGTTTTGCCGCACGCCAGTGTTTTACCGTGAAAACAAGTCTTTTAGTTGCTCTTCAGGCAGGTTCTGGCCCTAGAAACCTCGGAGGTCTGGCCTCTTACCCCATGAATCCGCGTAGAGCCGGATAACTCACCTTGTCTCCGCACCTCTGTTGCCTGGCGTGGTAAGAACAACGGATCGGCAGGATGCGCCGATCCGTTGCGCGCTTGCAGGTGCGGAGTTAGTGGCCCGAGATATCGGGACCCTCAAACTAGCTTTGCTGCTGTTCAATAATGGTGAAGGTCTGAGGACATTAGCTAGAAGGGGATCTCCCCTTCTTCTATGGCCGGTTCCTCCCCTGGCCCCGCCGCCGCGTCCCCAGGACGCCCTCCCAGGAACTTGACAGTGAGAGCGGTGATTTCGAAGGATGCCCCTGCAGTGCCATCCTGCCGCGTCCAGATGCGAGGCCCACCGGTCGCGGGGTCAGGCCGCAGACGACCCTCGACCAGAACCTGCCGCCCTTTGGATAGGTATTGGTTGCAGGTTTCTGCCTGCTTGCCCCAGACCGAGACCCGGAACCAGATGGTCTCTTCACCTGGTGTGCCATCGGCGCCGGTCCACTTACGATTGGTGGCCACCGAGAGATTGGTGACCGGCGTTCCCTGGGGGGTGTAGCGCATTTCTGGATCTCGTCCCAGGTTCCCCACAATGATGATTTTCTGATACATCTTCCTTTGCTCCTTTCAATAGGTGTGGTGTTTTCTGCGGCACTTTTAAGGTGAAAATGCCCCGGTGACCCAAATAATACTCCAGAAATCGCAAATTGTCAACATCGCCCACCGCCTTCATGCCGCCGGCAGCACCTGCACGCGGTAAGGGCACAATGTCACCTGCTCACCCAGATCCGGCACCAGCCCGTTGAGTACGTCCAACTCAAAACGCAGCGCCGTGCCTCCCGCCGCCACGGTGATCTGGTAATGCCCGCCCCGGAAGGAGCGGGCCTGCACTTGCCCGATGATGGAGTTTTCAGCCGTTGTGCCAGTCCCCAGGCAGCGCGCCCCTTCCGGACGGATGAGCACCGTCACGGCCTGACCGACGGGTAGCGCGGGTGAATCCGTCGCCGTCAGCCGGCCCAAGGTCGTCTCCACTGCCAGCGGCGGGCCCGCCTCTACCACCTGGCCGGGCAGCAAATTCGCTAGCCCCAGGAAACGGGCCACGAACTCCGTCGCCGGTCGCTGGTAAACCTCCTCCGGATTGCCCTCCTGTACTTTGCGGCCCCGATTCATGATGACCACCCGGTCGGCCACGGCGAAGGCTTCCTGCTGGTCGTGAGTGACATAGATGGCGGTGACGCCCGCACCCTTGAGGATAGTTCGCAGCTCGTTCATCAGCCGCTCGCGCAGGGTGCGGTCGAGGGAGGCCAGCGGTTCGTCCAGCATGAGCAGGCGCGGCCGAGGGGACAGGCTGCGGGCCAGGGCCACCCGCTGCTGCTCGCCACCCGACAGCTCATTCACGTCCCGCTCCTCGAAGCCGACCATACCCACCAGGTTCAGCACCTCGGCCACTCGCTCGCGGATTTCCTTCTTCGGCAGGCGCTGCATCCGCAGGCCAAAGGCTATATTCTCGAAGACGTTCTTGTGGGGAAAGAGAGCCTGATCCTGGAACATCAGGCCGAAGTTGCGCTGGTGCACGGGCACGTCATGGATGTCACGACCCTCAAACAGCACCTTTCCACTGTCGGGGATCTCCAGCCCGGCGATGATGCGCAGCAGCGTGGTCTTGCCGCAGCCGGAGGGGCCCAGCAGGCAGAGAATCTCCCCTTCGTCCACGACGAAGCTGATGTCGTCTGGGAAGCGTCCCTCGCTGTATGATTTAGTGAGGTGGTAGATTTCAAGTAATGACATCTCAGAACTCCCCCACTTCCCCATACCTGAACCGCTCAATAGCCAGGAAACCCACGGCGCAGACGATCATCAGCAAGGTGCTCATGGCCAGGGCCTGGCCGTAGTTGATGGCACCTGGTTGGCCCAGGAAGCGATAGATGACCACTGGCATGGTTGGCATCTGGGGACGGGCTACGAACACCGTGGCCCCGAACTCGCCCAGACTGACGGTGAAGGCGAACACTGCCCCCACCAGCAGCGCACGTCCCACGATGGGCAGGTCCACCTCTCGCCACACCCGCCAAGACGAGGCTCCCAGCACCCGCGCCGCCTCCCGCAGGTGAGGGTGGATGCCTCGAATGACCGGCAGCAGCGAGCGCACCACGAAAGGGAGGGCGACCAGGGTATGGGCCAGCGGGACCAACGCCGGCGAGGCGCGCAAGTTCAGCGGCGGCTTGGCCAGGGCGATGATGTAGCCAAAGCCCAGCGTGACGGCCGAAGTGCCCAGCGGCAGCATAAACACCGGATCGAGCAGCCGGCCCAGCCGACCCCGCTGGCGGGCCAGCAGCCACGCACTGATCAATCCCAACGTTAGGGCCAGTCCCACCGTCGCTATGGCGAAGAGCAGCGAATTGCGCACCGCCAGCAGCGGCGGCACGAAGAAGATGGAACTTTGCCGGTTGACGCTCAGTGCCCGGTAGTAGGCCAGGCTGTAGCCCGACTGTCCGGTCGAGAGGGAGCGCTCGGCCAGGGAGAGCAATGGCACCACTAGCAGCAGGACCATGACCGCCACGTTGATTCCCACCAGCCAGCGCTCACCCCAGGTGCGGGGGTAGCGGGCGGTGATTTGGCGGGGGCGCAGTTGCAACGGCACAGTGATGCGCTGCTGCAAGCGGGTGTAGACTACCATCAGCCCGAAAGTGCAGGCAATCTGCAGCAGCGACAGGGCCGCTGCCACCGGCAGGTTGAACAGATTGACCGCCTGGCGGTAGATTTCCACCTCCAGGGTGGCGTAGCGGGGACCGCCCAGGACCAGGATCACTCCAAAGCTGGTGAAATCGAACAGGAAGACCAGGAGCGAGGCGGCTGTCAGTGCGGGGCGCAGCAGCGGCAAGGTTACTTCCCGGAAGGCCCGCCAGGGCGAAGCGCCCAGCATCCGCGCCGCCGCCTCCAGTTGCGGGTTCAGATTGGCCCAGAAGCCGCCCACCATCCGCAGGATGATGGTGTAATTGTAGAACACGTGGGCCAGCAGGATGATGCCCAGGGTGTGCATCAGGTTGATGGGCGGGCCATCGCGGCCCAGGCCTGCCCTGAGCGTAGCCGAAGGGACGGTCATGAGGATCTGGTTGACCCAGCCCTTGGGTCCCAGCAACGAGGTGAAAGCCGCCGCCACCACGATAGTCGGCAGGACGAAGGGGATGGTGGTCAACGCCTGCAGCAGCGATTTGCCCCGGAACTGGTAGCGGGCGAAAACATAGGCCGCCGGCAGGGCTGCCAGCAGCGTCAACAGGGTCGAAAGAGTCGCCTGCCAAGTGGTGAACCACAGCGCACGGATGTAGTACGACGTGCTGACCAGCCCCCGCAGCGCAGTCAGCGCTGCCCCTCCCTCCGAAGCCAGACTCAGCCGAAAGATGGAGGAGAGGGGATAGAAGTAGAACAGGGCCAGGAAAGCGAGGGGAATCAGGTACAGAGAGACACGGAGAAGGGAAGACAAGGAGACATGGTGAATTCTCCCCCTCTCCTTGTCTCCTTGTCCCCTTGTCATCTTGCCTCCGTGTTTCCGTGTCATCGAGTCCTCAGTGCAACACCGTCTCCGTCCAGGCTTCGATCCACTTCTCTCGATTCTGGTCAATGGCCTCCGGGCTGATCTGGGCCGGTTTGGACGGCGCCTCAGCGAACTGGAAGACTTCCGGCAACTCGGCCTGGGGGTTGGCTGGGAAGACCCACATGTGCAGCGGGATGTCGGCCTGGAAGGCCGGACTGAGCATGAAGTCCACCCACTTTTCGGCCAGGTCGCGGTTGACGGCGCCTTTCAGGATGCCCACGAACTCGATCTGGCGGAAGCAGGCCCCGTCACCCAGCACGTTGCCGGTGGGTGGTTCGGTATACGCGCCCTCGCTGAAGTAGACCTCGGCGGCTGGGCTGGTGGCATAGCTGACCACGATGGGCCGGTCGCCATCGCTGGCCGCGCTGAACTGGCCCCAATAGGCATCCTCCCAGCCAGCCGTGACCAGCACGTCGTTGGCGCGCAGTTTGGCCCAGAATTCGCGGTACCCATCCTCTCCAAAATGGCCCACGGTGGCCATCAGGAAAGCCAGCCCCGGCGACGAGGTGGCTGGATTCTCCACCACGGTCCGCCCTTTGAACTCCGGTTTGATCAGATCTTCCAGGCTCTGAGGCGGGGTCCGTCCTTGCTCCTCGAAGTAGGTCTTGTCGTAGTTGAGGCACACGTCGCCAAAGTCCACTGGATTGAGCCGGTGTTGGGGATCGAGCTCCAGTGCGTCGGGGATGTCGGCCAGGACGGGCGAGGCGTAGGATTCAAGGATGTCGGCTTTGATGGCCCGGCTGAAGAAAGTATTGTCCACCCCATAGAACACATCGGCCAGCGGTGCATCTTTGCTGAGGATGGCTTGGTTCAGAGCCGCGCCGGTATCGCCGGATTTGAGGAACTTGACCGTAGCTCCTGCCTCCGCCTCGAACTTGGCGATGACCTCCTGGCTGGCGTCGAAGCTGTCGTGGGTCATCACCGTCAGGGTCCGGGGGGCGCTGGGAGTTGGGGTGAGGGCGGGTGTCGGCTCACAGCCGGCCATCACGAACAGAACCAATACTAGTGACAAAAGCGCCATTCTTTTCATGGGAAACTCCTTTCGCTATTCACCATTATGTATAACCACAGCCAGTAACAATCCCTGGCCTATCCGAACCCTTGCCTGTGATGATGTGAGGACGTTGCTGATCCCTCGGCTTGGCCCCAGGTACAGCGTGTCGTTTTCCAGGGGATACTCCAGGCCCTCGGTGTAAATGCCTGTTACCTGTTCTGTCAAGGGAAGGAGGGAGAGGGTATCGCCCACCTGACCCTCAACCAGGGCTTCATTCCTGATGAGAAAGACCTCTTGCCTGCCATCGAGAATTCTGATCTTAACGGAGCGCATTTCCGGCAAAGTCAGGAGTAGCACATTCGCCAGGGTCTGGTCAATGCGACTGCCCAGGGCCCCCAGGATCAAGATCTCATCAACTCCCCGGTCTATGGCATAACGCAAAGCCAGCTCCAGGTCAGTCTCGTCCTTGCGGGCGGGGTGGGTGAGGATTTGACAACCTTCGGCGTCCAACTGCGCTTTGAGGTTGCCGTCGAGAGAATCTAGGTCGCCGATGACTATCTGGGGCTGCATGCCCAAAGCGAGGGCATTGCTGGCTCCACCGTCGGCACAGATAACCAGATCCGTTGGAGCGATCAGGCTTCGATAGAAATCGTTATCGCGAATTTGGCCGTTGGCGATGATGATGGCCCTCATGCGTCCTCCCCCAGTCAATACTAAAAAACAAGGCCGCCTGACCTGGACAAGGTTGGCGGCCTCGTGAAACTCAATCGCTTCCCTCCGCTGGCATTATCCAGGTCAGGTTCAAGGGGTCGAGGCGTTCGGCTAATAGCTTATGGCCGATGACTGATAGCTTGTGGATGGTGCTTCTATCCATCATCTGCTGTCGGCCATCTGCCAGCTTGAGCCTCTTCTCAGCCTGGCTCACCAGGCTCCCCCAGCCATTCTTTAGTTGTAGCAAGCTGATCACCGAGAACTACGATTGCTGTCGGCGCAATCCTCCTGTAATATTATACACTGATAAGGAATGATGTCAAACTCAAGCGCCTCCATCAACTGTCGAACGGTCATGCGTTCTTGCTGCTGTTGACAAAGATGGTATTTTGGAGTAGTATTCTAGTGTTGGGATCACCTACACGATAATCTCCGAACGGGCAAGAATGACTGCAAAGAAACCATTGCTAATACTGACTCTTCTTCTCCTTTTTGGTCTGGCGGCGGGTGGGGCGCTGGCCGCTCCCCCCGATGACCTCGCCATCCGCTACTTCGGTCCCGACGACAACGTCAGGCGAGCTCTAGAGCTCATTCCCGGGGCCGCTTTTGCCGAGCGCCTGGAC
>CAZGKH010000001.1:14729-23571 GCA_964525665.1 uncultured Anaerolineae bacterium
GCAGCCCAGGTTATCGTGGTCAACGATGCGAGTTTGAGCAAGAACGAGGCTGGGGCTATAGGCCAGGCTATCAACGAGGGCCAGGGGTTGGTCCTCCTCCTGGGGCCACAACTCACTGCTCCTGCCCTTCAGGCTATCCTGGGAGACGGCGTTGGGTGGGAAGAGCGGACCGAGGCCCAAACAGTGCAAGCTGTGCCCAATCTGGATGATTCCTTGATAGCTCAAGTGACCTGGAACTCAGCTCCCCAGGTGCGGGAGCGTTCGATGCTCATAGGTCTCGACCTGGAGGCTTTGGTCAAGACCTACGAGACGGACGAGACCGTTTTGGGACGTATGAAGCTCGGCCAGGGGATGGCTTATGTGATCACTGCCTGGCTCTCAGGGGAAAACAACTCCCAGTTCAAGGATTGGCCCTACTTCAACTACCTCATCTATCATCTCTCCGTGCGAGCGGCAAGCGGCCCCGCCGATGCCTACGCTGATTACCCCGCCTCCCCCGTCCCCCACGCGACCGCGCGCCGGGGTGTGGTCGCTGTGCTCGTCCTGATGCTGGGAACGACGGTGGCTGCTTACCTGGTTCTGCGCCGCTACGCCCAGCGGCATCCCGAGGCCCTGGAGCGCATCACGGTTGAATCAGAGGAAGTCAAAGAGGACGCCTGGGAGGATATCGGCTTCCATCGCCCTTTGGCTGGATTTCTCTTCCTGATGGCTGTAGGCTTGGTGCTCTTCGTCCCCTTGATGAGCTATCAAGCCTTTGTCCTCCCTCGCTTTCTGTTGCCCTGGCCCCAGGCTATGGGGGCATGGGATTGGGTGGTGCGCTTCTTCGAGGTCTTCTGGCTCATCTTCGACGTGGGCACCAGCCTGGCTATGGTCAAGTACTTCTCCGAGTATCGAATCAAGGAGCCACGGAGGGGGCTGAAGTACATCCAGTTCTTCGTCTGGTGGCAGGCCATCAGCGGCACCATCCAGTTGGGAGCCGTAGCCCTGATAGCGGTCACTTTCGTGCCCCACACCGCCGTGGCTTACCTTTCGTTTTATTTCATCGCTCACGCCTTGATCCAGTTTCCAGGCTTCCTGCGCGTGTTTAACTACACTTTTCGTTCCTTCCAACGCTTTGACTACGAACAAATTCTGACTTTGGTGATCTATGTGGGTCCCATGGCTCTGCAGGCAGTCACCGTGAGCATTATGCGTCGCTGGGGGGCAGCGAATCCTATTTTGGGAGAGGCCATGGGAGGTGTCCTGGGTATGGGGCTGGGCCTCTACCTCAGCGAATACGCTGGCTTCCTGGTCGGTCTCTGGCTTTACAAGCGCCTGGGCTACTCCCTCAGGGCCATATTCCTGCCCACCTTCGACTGGGAGACGGTGCGCTCGGCCTTACTCTTCGGAGGCAAGCTGACTTTGGGGAGCGCGTTTGCTCCTTTGGGCCATGCCCTTCAGGTGTCGCTAATTGCGGCCTACATGCTCAACTACGCCGAGGTGCAAGGCAACTGGTCAGTGGCTTTCGGTCTCACCATAGGCTATAGCGCTCTGGGCGCCGGGCTATACGATGGGCTGATGCCCTCCATCTCCGAGGCCTACAGTCACGGAAGGCTGAAGCTCTCCCAATACTACGTGGCTCAGGGATTCAAGTATGGGGTGTGGTTCAGTCTGTTTATCTTGAGCGCCCTGGGGGCCGTGGCGGATCGCTTCATCCTGGGCGCTCTGGGACAGGATTGGACGCGAGCGGCGGCCATGGTAGGCCCCCTCCTTATCTGGGGAGCCGTGCAGTTCCCATCCTGGTTCGGCGATAGGCTGCAACAAGCGGCCGGCCGCCCTGAGCTGCAGGCGATGATGATCGCTGGGGAGCAGATCCTGCGCATCTCCCTGATGTTCATGTTGATCGGGCGCTATCAACTTTGGGGACTTATGATAGCCTATCTCATCGCCCTGCCCACCAAGTCGGTGGTGGCCTGGCTGCTCAATTGGAAACTGATCCTGCGGCCCAAGATCTACCTCTGGCAGAGCTTCGTGGCCCCTCTGTCGGCGGGCGCGGTCAATTACCTGGTCATCAGACTCGTGAGCGGGCTCATCTGGCGGGGAGACATGGCTACCAGCTTGATCATCTTCCTCCTGGCCCTGTTGCCATCCCTGCCTTTCTACTCTTTCCTCAGCGGCCTGTTCGGCGGCTGGGATGACCAGGGTATGCAGGAGCTGAAGCGCGCTGCGGATATGAGCAGCCTGGCCAAGCCCATCACTTATTTGGTTTACAGGGGCACCGCCCTGGGAGCGCGGCTCAGTCCTTTGCACGGGCGTTTCCCCATTACCATCTACAGCGAGGCGATGGCTGAGGCCAGGGGACTGATGGCGGAAAAAGTGCAATTGGTGTAGCTCAACGCACTCTTCTCGTTCGCCGAAGGTCTCTGACCGAGGCGGAGGGGGCTCGGTCAGAGACCTTCGCCCAACGTGGGCGGGAGACCTTCGCCTAACGTCGCTCAAAACGCTCAAGCAGATTCTATTACTGAAAGGGGGATAACAATGAATTCGCGTAACAAAACTCTTTTCATCGGGGGGCTGGTGGGAAGCGCGCTGGGGATTCTTGCGGCCTGGCTCTATGCACAGGCTGCCAGAAAAGAGGATGCGGTGTCACCTCAGCCTGTCTCACCAGGCAAGATGGTCAAGCTCGGTCTGTCGGTCATGGAGGTCTTGCGCCAGGTCACCGCCATGGGAGAGGGCGAAGGGGGAGGGCGAAAGCAAGGCAAGCTTCGCAAACGATAGGGCATTTTGACAGGTGTATCGTTTGGATATATAATTCCCCCGGATTTGGCAATTTCTGCTTTGAGTGTCGCTTGCGGAGGGAGAAATCGCCGTGATATTCATAAACTAACGCGAGGAGGCTAAAGCGTGTATGAGATATTAGCCAGGGAGGATTTGTCACCGGTCACCAAGCTACTGGTGATCTCCGCGCCCGATGTGGCGCGCAAGGCCAAGGCGGGCCAGTTCGTCATCATCCGCGTCTCAGAAGAAGGCGAGCGCGTTCCCTTGACCATCGCCGATTATGACCGGGACGAGGGCGCCATCACCCTGATCTTTCAAGAGGTGGGCAAAACCACTATGCACCTGGGCGCCATGGAAGTTGGCGATAAGCTAGCTAGCTTCACCGGTCCCTTGGGCGAACCCACCGAGATCGAGAACTACGGCACTGTGGTCTGCGTGGGCGGAGGAGTGGGCATTGCTCCCATCAATCCCATCGTCCGAGCCCTGAAAGCAGCGGGCAACGAGGTTATCTCCATCATTGGTGCCCGCAATAAGGAACTCCTCTTCTGGGAGGACAAGATACGTTCGGCAAGCGATGAGGTTATCGTTTGCACCGACGATGGTTCCTACGCGCGCAAGGCGTTGGTCACTGAACCTCTCAGAGAGCTTCTAGAGCGGCGGGACGACGTAAAGCGCATCTGGGCCATCGGGCCGGCCATCATGATGAAGTTCACCAGCTTGACAACCAAGCCTTTTGGAGTCAAGACCATCGTCAGTCTTAACTCCATCATGGTTGATGGCACGGGGATGTGCGGCTCCTGTCGCGTCGAGGTGGGCGGAGAGACGCGCTTCGCCTGTGTCCACGGCCCTGAGTTCGACGGCCACCAGGTGGACTGGGACCTGCTGCTGGCCCGCATGCGCATCTACCTAGACGAGGAAAAGCAAGCCGTGGAGAGGTGGCAAGCGACGAGGGGTGAGTGACGAATTACTCATCACCCGTCGCTCGTTACGCTGTTAATTCAAGGAGACAAAATGGCAAAAGTGATACCCAACCGACTGGAGATGCCTCGGCAGGACCCCGAGGTGCGTCGCCATAATTTCAACGAAGTGGCCTTGGGCTTCGACATGGAACTGGCCCTGGCTGAAGCCGAGCGATGTCTGCAATGCAAGAAGCCGTTTTGCATTGATGGCTGTCCTGTGGGAGTCAAAATCCCGGATTTCATCCTCAAGATACTAGAAGGGGACATGCCCGGCGCGGTAGAGGTGCTCAAGGGCGACAACAACCTGCCGGCCATCTGTGGGCGGGTCTGCCCCCAGGAGACTCAGTGCGAAGAGGTCTGCGTCATGGGGAAGAAGTACGAGCCAGTGGGCATTGGGCGCTTGGAGCGCTTTGTGGCCGACTGGGACATGGCCATGGAGATGGCAGTACCTGAGCTCCCCCTACCGACGGGCAAAAAAGTGGCCGTCATCGGGGCGGGTCCGGCTGGCCTGACCTGTGCCGCCGACCTGGCCCGCTACGGCCACGCCGTGACCATCTTTGAGTCGTTGCACAAGGCGGGCGGCGTGCTCATCTATGGCATCCCTGAATTCCGCTTGCCCAAAGCCATTGTCAAGTCCGAGGTAGACTACGTGCGTAAGCTGGGGGTGGACATTCGCCTCGACTCCGTCGTCGGCAAGCTCTTCACCATTGACGAGCTTTTGGGAGAACAGGGCTATGACGCCGTGTTCCTGGGCACGGGTGCTGGACTCCCCCGGTTCATGCGCATCCCTGGCGAGAACTACAACGGCGTCTATTCAGCCAACGAGTTCCTGACCCGCACCAACCTGATGAAAGCCTATCTCTTCCCTGAGTATGATACCCCTATAAAAGTCAATGGCCGCGCGGTGGTGGTGGGGGGCGGTAACGTGGCTATGGACTCTGCCCGCTGCGCCCTGCGTCTGGGGTACGACGAGGTGAGGATTGTCTACCGCCGCTCGAGGACAGAGCTGCCGGCTCGTTTGGAGGAAGTGGAGAACGCTGAGGAGGAGGGCATCATCTTTGATCTCCTCACCAACCCCGTGGAGATCTATGGGGATGACAACGGCTGGGTGCGCGGCATGAAGTGCATCCGCATGGAGCTAGGCGAGCCCGATGAAAGCGGACGGCGACGACCTGTCCCCATCCCAGGCTCGGAGTTCGACACGGAGGTGGACGTCGTGGTCATAGCCATCGGCACCAGCCCCAATCCGCTGGTGTTCACCGAGGCCGGTGGCTTAGAGCGGACCAGGTGGGGGACCGTAGTGGCCGACGAGGAGACCGGTCGGGCGACCAAACCCAGGGTGTGGGCTGGCGGCGACGTCGTCACCGGCGCCGCCACCGTCATCAGCGCCATGGGCGCCGGCAAGCGTGCCGCGGCGGACATTGACCGTTTCTTGAGAGGCGAAATAACGGTTGAGGGTTGGGATTAGGATTTGGGGTTGAAAAGTTCACGGAAAAAGCGGGAGGCATTGTAGCCTCCCGCATTTGCTTTTAGACAAGCGGTCAAGACTTCCTAACACCCTCCGTCACTTCAACCCCGACGCCAGTGCCGACAAGCACATCTCTCCCCACACCAACTCCAACAAGCACATCGCTCCCCACACCGACCACTACTCCAACCCCAAAGCCAATGGATATCGTGTTGCAGCCAGGGAGCTATGATAATGGGCTATTGTCCATAGCTGTAAACGATGACGTGGTTACAGGCTTCTACGAAAACTACACGGGCTGGGATGAAAAGACACAGGCTCCACGCTTTAGTTGCCTGTTTTTCTTCGTCGGTCGGGTAGAGAATTGCAATGTAGAGATTGCGAGTTCAGACACCAAAGGAGTAATAGAACTGCTGGGAAACGATAGAATAAAGATCAGCCTAACGGAAGAGCCAGGTGGGTGTTGGAATGTTGAGCCTCGCTTTGATGAAGAAGGGGTGGTCTTTGAGCTAACAGAAAGAGAGGAATGGAAGTTCATCAGGATCGTGTCAAGTGAGAGGGCTTACTTCTACAATAATCCAGATGAAAAGGAACGGGGAAGATCATACATCATTGAGGGAGATGCCTTGAGAGTTCTTGAGGTTGAAGGAGATTGGGTAAGGGGTGAGTATCACGGTAGTCAAGGGATTACCACAGGTTGGATAAAAGAGTCGGATTTGTATGAAATCAAGTAGGAGCTGACATGCAGGACAAGATTGCAATCGTGGCTAGTGCTGGGAGAGGGATCGGCCGTGTAATTGCAGCGCAATTGGCACGCGGAAGGAAGGAAGGAAGGAAGTATCAAGAGTGAAGCCCAGAGAGCGTGTGTTCGCAGCCCTTCAACACCAGGACCCGGATCGAGTGCCTAGGTTCGAGATCTGGATTGACGCCCTACTGGATGAACTAGGTCAGAGCGACATACCCAGCGCCCACGTCAACCTGGGGCAGGATTGCGTCATGATGCCCAGTCAGACGCCTGCGGGGAGCAACGCATGGAAGGATGGAGTGGATGAGTGGGGCCGGGTCTGGAGTAACGGCATGTACGTGGATGGGGTGGTAGACACGGAAGCGGATCTCCAGCGGTATAGCCCGCCCCTGGATTATGCGCCCCAGTTCTTTGACGACGATAGGGCAGAAGGGGTCAGGGGCCTCTACCCAGATCACTGTCTCATCTATGGTACTCACATTGGCCCTTTCACAGCGGGATACATGGCCATGGGATTCGAGCGCTTTTTCCTTCGCCTCGTTGACGATCCGGCCTTCGTTCACAGGCTATTGGAGACCCGCACCGAGTGGTGTATCGCCCTGTACCGAAAGGCCATCAGCCTGGGGGCGGAGGTGCTCGTTCTGGGCGACGATGCGGCTCACAGTGAAGGCCCGATGATCTCACCCCGCCTATGGCGTGAATTCGTGCTGCCCCATCATCGGCGGATCGTTGACGAGTTGGACGCGCCGCTGATATGGCACAGCGATGGGAACATCCAGGCGTTACTGCCTATGGCCATTGAAGCGGGTTTCATCGGCGTCCACGGACTGGAGCCGGCAGCGGGCATGGCCCTTGGCGAAATCAAGCGGGAATTCGGCTCAGACCTGGTGCTGATTGGCAACGTAGATGTGGGCGTTCTGTGCGCTTCTGACCTTGATGCGGTGCGCAGGGAAGTCTCGCGCTGCATAGAGCAGGGAGCGCCTGGCGGCGGCTATATGATAGCCACTTGTAACAGCATCTTCGAGGGCATGAACCCCAGTGCGGTAGCCGAGATGTTTCGTTACGAGGAAGAAGTAGGGTTCTATGGGATCCAGGCCGAGCAAAATCGGGTCTACTGATTACGCAAAAGGAGGAGATTGGCATGACACGCGAACTGATTCCGTTTGCCGAGCTCATTATCGAGTGCCGCAAGATCTACTGGGACGACCTAGACCCCGCTCGCTTCCTCGATCCCCGTATCGAGAGACATTACCCAGGGAAAGCCTACCATAGAATCTACTTCGGCCAGATGGTGGCGATCTGGGGAGAGAGGTCGTACAGGTTGTAAAACATACACAAATTTGAGCTCGCCGATCCGATGGACCCAGCGCCTATCGAGAACCTCCAAGCCCACGCCGCCTGCCCTGGTTGGCAGAGCCACCTGCGTAACCACTACAGGTGGCTCTTTAGTTGCTAAACGAGATGAAACCTGGTATAATCAGGTGAAATGTTGCTACATAAAGCTCTAAGCGTCAAGGGTGGAGATGTCATCTCTTTCGTCGGGGCTGGGGGGAAAACGACGGCGGCTCTTCGCCTGATGGAAGAGTTGGCCGGAATCGAACAGCAAGTGGTGCTCACCACCACGACCAAGATCATGGAGCCGATCCCCAGGGAGAACGAGTACTTGCTCCTGGCCGGGGAGGAAGAGGCGTTGGCCCAGGTGCCTGAACTCCTGACCCGTTATCCCAAAGTCTTCCTGGCCAAGCGCCGCCTGGAGGAGGCGGATCCAACCGCCTTGGGCGAGAGCGACAGGGACTACCCGATGCGTCCCAACAAAGTGGAAGGAGTATCCCCCTCCCTGGTGAATCATTTAGCCCGGCGGCTCAGTGAAACGGTCATCCTGGTGGAGGCCGACGGGGCTCGCCATCGCGCCCTCAAGGCCCCTGCCGCCTACGAGCCGGTGGTGCCCGCCTCGACCACAATCCTCGTGCCCATGGCCGACCTCACCGTTCTGGGAAAGCCTCTAGCCGAAGAGCACGTCCATCGGCCTGAGTTGGTAGCTGGCATCACCGGGACCATCGTTGGAGAGCCTGTTACCGCCGAGATGGTAGCCACGGTGCTCAGCCATCCCCAAGGCGGGCTGAAGGGTCTCCCTGAGCAAGCAAGAGACATCCCCATCCTGAATCAAATAGCGAAAGACAATCCCCAAGACGAGGCGCGCCAGATAGCCCGTCTCGTCCTGCAAAATGAGCACATTGAGAGGGTAATCATCGCCTCCTTGCAAGTCCCTGAGCCGGTGCTGGAGGTGATGACCAATGACCGAATCTCAATAATCAATCGGCAATCGGCAATCAGCAATCGGCAATCGGCGGCAGTGGCCGCCATCGTGCTCGCTGCCGGCGAGTCGCGGCGCTTTGGTCAAACTAAGCAGCTTCTGCCAGTGGGCGACAAGACCATGCTCCAACACGTGGTGGACATCGCCTTGGACTCGCCCCTCGAGCAGGTGATCGTCGTCCTGGGCTGCCGCGCGCCAGAGATAAGAGCCAGCATCGCCGACCGTCCTGTCCAGGTCGTGGTCAACCAGGAGTGGAAATCGGGTCTGAGCAGTTCTGTGCGGACGGGACTCGCAGCCCTGGAGACGGAGGTGGACGCGGCCCTCTTCGTCCTGGCCGACCAGCCAGGTGTCACGACGGAGGCCATCGCCAAGCTCTGCAAACGCTACCAAGAGACTCACGCGCCCATCGTCGTTCCCACCAATCGGGGCCGACGGGGCAATCCGGTGCTCTTCCACCGCTCTCTTTTCGCGGAGTTGATGAAAGTGAAAGGCGACCAGGGCGGGCGACGGCTCATCGCTGAGCACGAGGACGAATTGGAGGAAATAGAAGTGGAAACAGAGGCTATTCTTACAGACATTGACACCCCCAACGATTATCA
>CAZGKH010000001.1:23671-27619 GCA_964525665.1 uncultured Anaerolineae bacterium
TAGAAGTGGAAACAGAGGCTATTCTTACAGACATTGACACCCCCAACGATTATCAAACCGCCAACCAAACCCCGAACAAGTTCGGGACTCCAACCTCCATCAGTTGCCTGATAATTGACATGGATGGCGTTATCTACCGTGGCGACCAGGCCGTCGTCGGTGCCAGGGAGTTCATTGCCTTCCTGCAGCGAGAAGAGGTTCCCTTCTTATTCCTCACCAACAATTCCACCCGCACGCCGGGGCAGTATGTGACGAAGCTGGCTAAAATGGGCATTGCCATCGAGGAAAGCGATGTCTTGACCTCAGCCCAGGCTACTGCTTTGTACATGGAGGGGACAGCGTCGCCGGGAGCCAGAGTGTATGCCATTGGCGAAGAGGGCCTGCGGGCTGCCCTGCGGCAGAAGTACACACTTGTTGAGTGGGGAGCCGACTTCGTGGTTGTCGGTATGGATACGGGACTCACCTATGAGAAGCTCAGAGTGGCTACCTTGTTGATTCGCGGCGGGGCCAGGTTTATCGCCACCAATCCCGATAAAACCCTGCCCACAGAGGAAGGACTCGCCCCAGGCAACGGGGCCGCCCTAGCGGCTTTGGAAGCAGCAACTGACGTGGCTCCCTTTGTGGTGGGAAAACCAGCGTCGGCCATCTTCGACCTGGCCTTAGCCAGAATGGGGGTGGGCAAAGAAAGAGCGGCCGTCATCGGCGACCGCCTGGAGACCGACATTCTGGGTGGGCAGAGAGCTGGTCTGAGCACTATCCTGGTTCTTTCGGGCGCCACCAGCCGGCAAGGGCTGGAAGACTCCACCATCAAACCGGATCTGGTCTTCGAGAATGTTAGGCAGTTGTATGAAGCCTGGCCGAGACTCTGTCAACGAATACCAAACGAGTAAGATCTGCCGTCAAGGCATTCGTTTATTCGTTGATTCATTCGTTGACAGAGATGAGAGTGTCAACCGAATTGTGAACCATCCTGAACCCAAACAAGACGCTCATGCTTGATAAAACTCTTCTGCTTGATCTAATCTACAATGAACTGAAGGAATTCCTTACCTCCTGGGGTGAGCCCACCTACCGGACCGATCAGATATGGGGCTGGCTCTATCGCTCCCTGGTTGCCGACTTCCAGGAGATGGCCAACTTGCCTAAGGAGTTGAGGGAGAGGTTAGCAGAGGCGACTCTTTTGCGAACTATGAAGTCTCTGAAGGAAAGGGTGTCCGCCGACGGCCTGACGCGCAAGGTGCTCTTTGCCCTGCGGGACGATCAGACCATTGAGAGCGTGCTGATGCGCTATGAGCGGCGGCATACTGCTTGCATCTCCACTCAGGTCGGCTGTGCGCTGGGCTGCGTCTTCTGCGCCACAGGCCAGAGCGGCTTCGTGCGGAACCTCACCCCCGGCGAGATTGTGGAGCAGGTGCTATACTTCGCCCATTTATTGAAGGCCGAGGGCGAACGATTAACCAACGTGGTCTTCATGGGCATGGGCGAGCCGCTGGCCAACTACGAGGCTACCTGGCAGGCCATTGAAACGCTGACTCACGATGACGGTTTTAATCTAGGAGCGCGGCGCATTACCATCTCGACTGTGGGCCTGGTGCCCGGCATCCGCCGCCTGGCTGAGGAAGGGACGCAGATCGGCCTGGCCGTCTCCCTACATGCCGCCACCGATGATTTGCGCGACAGGCTAGTCCCCATCAACCGTCGCTACCCCTTAGCCCAGTTGATGGCTGTCTGTCGCCATTACTTTGAACGAACTGGGAGGCGCATCAGCTTCGAGTATGCCCTCATCAATGAGATCAATGATTCCCCGGCGCAAGCGCGCCAGTTGGCCCACTTGCTGGATGGCTTGTTCTGCCACGTCAATCTGATCCCTCTCAACCCTGTTCCTGAGTCGCCATACCAACCTTCGTCGCGAGGCATGGTCCTGGCTTTCCAGGCCGAGCTCAACCGCTTGAAGGTGCCCAACACTCTGCGAGTGGAGCGGGGCGTAGATATCCGGGCCGGCTGTGGTCAATTACGCTGTCAGCGGATGCGGATGTGAAATCCGTTGTTTGCCAGAGGTCTCCTCCTTTGTTCGCCGAAGGTCTCCGACCGAGGTAGGATAGGCTCACAGCGATGTGGAATCCGTTTATCCATTTCCCATCCGTTGCCTTGCATTTTTCAATAATACAGTGTATGATTATGCCTCAGGAGGAACCGTGGGAAGAGCGTTCGAAGCTGAATTCCTAAGCAAAGGAGGCCAATTCACATGACCAACAGTCAAGCTACTGCGTACAATTTAAGGTCGGAACCAAGCACCATCCGAGTGGGGGAAAGGGGACGCATCACTGTACCTGCCAGGTTCAGGAAGAGGCTGGGAATCAAGAACGGCGACACCTTTTCCATCCGTACAGGTAGATTCGTTCTTGATCCTAGCGCTCAAGGAACTCGCTCCAAAAGTAAAGTGAATCTCCAGAACGTGTGGAATATAAGCAGGAGGTGACCGAGGTGACGGTAAAAAAAATCACAATGCGTCTTCCAGAGAAGTTGCTACAAAGCTTCGACGAGACTGTTGAAGAGGGAAGCTTCACACGCGATGAAGTGCTGATCAGGCTCGTTGAGGAGTACGTCCAGCGAAGGAGGTTGGAAAGAGAAATCGCAAGGGCGACGCTTGCCCGGCTGGGAAGGGAGATGCCCACTAACCGCTCAATAGATGACATCGAGATTGACGCAGATAAAGTGGCAAAGGCAATAGCCGACACCTTTGGAACAAACGATCCAGTGAAAATCGTCAACATGGTAAGGAACAGAATATGATCTGTATTGATACCGATATCCTTGCCATCTATCACGTCTTTAATCGAGATGCCAGATATCCAGCAACTCATGCATTCATGGAGAGAAGTGAGGAAGCCTCGAGAGCGGCAGCCATTTTTAGCCTTCTCGAAGTATGTGGCGTTATGGCCACTGCCAGGCAATCCGAGGAGGCAATGAAGTTATTTGATGAATATCTCGCGTCTGATGATGTTAGGGTTTTATACCCTCCGGTGGTGCTTAGCTCTACAAAGGAGTTTTGGACATACCAGAATGCGGAGCTGCTAGAGCGGATCGAGCGAGGCATGCGATTGGGAGATGCAGCCGTTCTGTGGGCGGCAGAATCCAACGCTTGTGACATCTTCGTCACCTGGAATACGAAGCATTTTGCGGGAAAGACCGCTATCAACGTTCAAACGCCAGGGGAGTGGCTGGAGGAGCACAGCAAGGACTAGTAACTTCGCAATCAGAAGCGTGTTATAGATACCAGGAAGCAAAAAGCCAGCCCCATAATCTGAGCTGGCAGGTTGGTACGTAGCAAATGGCATATTAAGCCATGAGCTATGTCTTAGAAAGTGTTTTCAGGCATTTGGCGCAGACGTTCATGCGCCTGGCAACGCCATCTTTGGTGATGGTCACTTTCTGAATATTGGGCTTCCACTGACGGTTAGTAGCCTTCTTTGAATGACTGACATTATGTCCAAAGTGAACGCCCTTGCCACACATATCACACTTAGCCATGTTTACTCCCTTTTCAGTAATGTTCAAATCACTGGGTATATCATACCACAACAGGCCGCTTTGTGCAAATCGGCTAGGTGATTGCAAGCCCCCTTGGAGGTAGATGAGAATGGCAGAGGAGATGAAACTGGGTAGAATTGAGATTTCGCCAACAGCTATCGCCGGCATCGCCAGCCAGGCGGTGTTGAATAGCTATGGCGTGGTCGGCATGGCCTCCAAGAGCCTGGTGGGCGGCTTGGCCCAACTCCTCCATCGAGACAGCAGGCGAGGAGTCGAGGTGAGGCTGGAGAGCAATCGGATCATCATAGACCTCTACGTGGTCGTCGAATATGGCACCAGGATTTCCGCTGTTGCCCACAACATCATGAGCAGCGTGAAATTCAGCGTGGAGAAGGCCCTGGGCGTGGCTGTCTCCCA
>CAZGKH010000001.1:27719-31612 GCA_964525665.1 uncultured Anaerolineae bacterium
ATCATCAACGCCCTGAACGTTTACCCCGTGCCTGATGGCGACACTGGCACCAACATGCTGCTCACTATGCGGGCTGCTCTCAAAGAATTGAACAACTCCCCGGCACAGTCGGCTTCGGTTGTGGCCCACGCTGTATCCTATGGCGCTCTTATGGGGGCTCGCGGCAACTCGGGCGTCATCCTCTCCCAGTTATTCCGAGGATTGGCCAGAAGTCTGGACAAGAAGGAGACCTTCACCGCCCTGGAGTTGGCTCAGGCCATGATGGAGGCATCGGCTACGGCTTACAAAGGTGTGATCAAGCCTGTCGAGGGGACTATCCTCACCGTGGGCCGAGAGTCGGCCGATGCGGCAGTAGCCGCTGCTGAGGAGAGGAACGATCTCCTCTATGTGCTGGAGAGAACAGTGACAGAGGCCAGGCACTCCGTAGCCAGGACGCCATCTCTTTTGTCTGTGCTGGCGGATGCTGGCGTGGTTGATGCCGGCGGGCAGGGGCTATTCGTCATCTTGGAAGGCGCCCTGCGTTTGCTCCAGGGGAAGGCAGTGGAGGCCGCCCCAGAGCTGGCCGCCGCCGTTGATCTCAAAGTCTTCGAAGGCGAGGAGTATGGCTACGACACCCAGTTTGTTATCCAAGGCGAGAATCTGAACGTAGAGGAAATCCAAGAGGCCGTGGTCGCTATGGGCGACTCGGTGCTGGTGGTTGGCGATTCCCGCACAGTCAAGGTGCACGTGCACACCGAGGAGCCGGGGACACCGCTCAACTACGGCGCTGGCTTGGGATCCTTGAGTGATATCGTCATCGAGAACATGCAGCAGCAATACCAGGAGTTCATCCGCGACCGAGCCCAGCCTCCCCCGGCGGCGGAGGAACGGGGGGACACAGCCATCGTGGTCGTCGCTCCCGGCGCGGGCCTGACTCGCGTGTTCGAGAGCCTGGGAGTTAGTGCGGTGGTGCCCGGCGGCCAAAGCATGAACCCCAGCACCCAGGAAATATTAAAAGCCATCGAAGGCCTGAAGGCCGAGAAGGTCATCGTCCTGCCCAACAACAGCAACGTCATCATGGCGGCGCGACAGACGAGAGAACTCTCCCAGAAAGAGATAGTTGTCGCGCCCACCGCGACCATTCCCCAGGGCATCAGCGCGGTGCTGGCTTTCAACTATCAGGCGGATCTGGAGACCAACGCCCAGGTGATGGAACAGGCGGCCCACAGCGTTCAGACCGCCGAGATAACCACTGCCACCCGTGCCGCCCAGATCAACGGCGTCGGTGTGGAGGAGGGGGAGCTCATCGGCCTTTTGGACGGGGAACTGACCGCCTCGGGCGGCAGCCTGGAGGAGGTCGTCCAGGAGATGCTGCGGCAGATGCAGGCCGATGAGCACGAGATAATCACCATCTACCACGGCGAGGACATCGCTGGCGCGGAGGCTCAGAAATTGGCCGACGAGATCCGGGCCAGTTACCCAGACCAGGAGGTGGAGCTAGTAGACGGCGGGCAGCCTCATTATCACTACATTCTGTCGGTGGAGTAGCGTCGCGGTTCGCACGTTTGGGCTGTTCCTCAATATTGAGACTTCGATCACTTGTTTTGCACCGGAGGCTGAATGTCAGACAGTACCACGTCCATTCTCAACGATCTTGCCATATCACTGGCTTGCGCGATGGCAGTGGCAAACAATAAAGCTCGCGAGCTCGGCATTGACGTGACCCAAAGCCTGATCTCTATCACTCAACGCACGCTAAATGGCAGCGCAGTCTGGCGGATCAATTATGGCCCGAAGGACTATGTGAACAGGCGTGGCGGGGATGTGCTTGTTGAAGTGGATATGTGGGACGCCACGATCAGGAAAGTCCTTCGTGGGCAGTAAAAGCGCAGGGCTGAACCGCTGACGACTTCAGCCTGTGTGGTTGAGGCAACTATCACTACATCCTGTTGGCGGAGTAGCGTCGCGTCTTGCCTGTTTGGGCTATTCCTTGAGGAATTAGCGGAGATGCGCCAACACCGATTGACGCACGCGCTTTTCCAGGGCAGGTGAGACAGCGCCTGGATTCACAAGGGAGAGGAACAGGAGGGTAAAGCCGATGTCCAAGATGAAACGGATGTTAGGTAGCAGGGTGGCACTCGCCCTAGGGGCCTGGGCCGTGTACGTGCTGGCGTTCATACCGCTCTACCGCCTGGTGGGGCCGCCGACTACCGCGTTAGTCGGGCTACCAGTGGTTGTGACGGCGTGGCTCTTTGGGATGTCGGCCGGACTGCTCGCCGGCCTGCTGGCTTTCCCACTGAGTGCGCTGCTCGTGGCTCTGGCTGGGGAGGCAGGCTGGGACGTGGTGATCCGAGGTGTGCCGGGATTCGGCCTCTTGGTATTTATTGGCATTGCGATCGGGCGGCTGCGTGACTTGGGCGAACGGGCGAAGTGGGAACTCACCGAGCGCAAGCGGGTGGAGGAAGAGCTGAGGAAGCACCGTGACCACCTCGAGGAACTGGTAGGGGAGCGCATAGCCGAACTAAGAAGGACCAATGAAGAACTTCAAGAGGAAATCACCGAGCGCAAGCGGATGGAGGAAGCGCTGCGGGGGAGCGAGCAACGGCTCTCCACCACGCTGAGGAGCATTGGCGATGCAGTGATTGCTACTGATGCCCAGGGGATTGTGACCCTCATGAATCCTGTCGCCGAGGACTTGACCGGCTGGGACGAGGCAGAGGCGGTGGGCAAGTCTCTGGAAGACGTTTTCAACATCATCAACGAGCAAACAGGAGAACGGGCCGAGAATCCTGTGGCCAGGGTAATCCGAGAAGGCGTGGTCGTGGGCTTGGCCAATCATACGGTGTTGATAGCGAAAGACGGAACGAAACGGCCTATTGCTGACAGTGGGGCGCCGATGAGAGATGAGGAGGGGAACATCATTGGCACGGTCATGGTCTTCCGCGACATCACCGAGCGCCGGCGAGCGGAGGAGGCATTGCGAGTCAGTGAAGAGCGGTTTGCCCTGGCCGTGCGCGGCTCGGATGCCGGGTTATGGGACTGGGATATTCAAAACAACTCGCTCTATTGGTCTCCGCGGTTGAAGGAGTTGCTGGGGTATGCTGATGATGAACTCGACGTTGACTTTGACACGTTTGAATCACTTCTGCATCCAGACGACAGAGAGCACACGGGGGCAGCAATAGAAGCTCACTTGAGGGATCGGGGGCTGTACGACGTGGAGCAGCGATTACGCACCAAATCAGGCGAGTATCGTTGGTTCCGTGCGCGAGGACAGGCACTCTGGGACGAGGCCGGAAATCCCGTTCGCATGATTGGCTTCACCACCGATGTAACTGAGCGCAAGCGGGCAGAGGAGGCGCTGCGGGAGAGCGAAGAACGGTTCCGCAGCTATTTCAAGCTCGGGTTGATCGGCATGGCCGTTGCTTCGCCGGAAAGAGAGTGGCTAGAAGTCAATGATCGCCTGTCTGAGATTCTTGGTTATTCGAGGGACGGACTGCTCAGCATGACCTGGGACCAACTAACCTATCCGGAAGATGTGGCCCTCAATGTGGCGCAGATCGAACGAGTTCTAGCCGGGGAGATTGATGCATTCTCCTTGGAGAAGCGTTTCATTCGCAAGGATGGTGAGATCATACGGGCGAATATTTCCACCCGATGTATACGTCGCCCAGACGGTTCTGTGGATTACTTTGTCACTCTGATACAGGACATCACCGAGCGCAAGCGGGCGGAGGAGGCGCTGCAGGAGTACAGCGAGCGGCTGGAGGAGATGGTGGAGGAGCGCACCAGGGAACTTCGAGATGCCCAGGAGCAGTTGGTCCGCCGGGAGAAGCTGGCTATCCTCGGCCAACTGGCTGGCGGGGTGGGCCACGAGCTGCGCAACCCCCTGGGGGTGATCTCCAACGCCGTGT
>CAZGKH010000002.1:0-30309 GCA_964525665.1 uncultured Anaerolineae bacterium
TGAGGATTGAGTTCGGCGGCAAGTACTCCCGCGCCTTCGAGTACCTGAAGATGTGCCCCATGGACGAGGTAGAAGACGGCAAGATCGAGGTCGTCGGCCCCGGCATTGAGGACGTTGAAGATGGCGGATACATGGACCTGGGCATCGTCATCGAGGTGGCCGGGCGGAAGATGCAAGATGACTTCGAACCTGTGCTGGAGCGACAGGTTCACTACTTCATCAACGGCGCGTCGGGCATCCAGCACATCGGGCAGCGCGACATCACCTGGATTCGTCTCAGCAAGGCTGCGGCCGACAAAGGGTTCAACCTGGAGCACTTTGGCAAAATCCTCCACGCCCGCTTCCACTCCGACTTCGGAGCCATCGTGGACAAAGTACAGGTTACCATCGTCACTGAGCCCGAGCTGTATGCTGAGTGGCTGGAGAAGGCCCGCGCGGCTTACGACTTCCGTAACAAGCGCCTGGCCGAGATGACTGATGAAAGCGTGGACACGTTCTATAGTTGCACTCTCTGCCAGAGCTTTGCGCCCGACCACGTCTGCGTGGTCAGCCCGGAGCGATTGGGGCTCTGCGGCGCTTACAACTGGCTGGACTGCAAGGCTTCCTTCCAGATCAACCCCACCGGGCCAAACCAGCCCATTCTGAAAGGTGCGCCTATAGATCCTGCTAAGGGCTACTTTGAGGGAATCAACGAGTATGCGCAGTCAGGTTCCCATGGGTCGGTGCAGGAGCTGGCCATGTATTCCATCATGGAGAACCCGATGACGGCTTGTGGTTGCTTCGAGTGCATCATGATGATCGTCCCCGAGGCCAATGGTTTCATGATCGTCAGCCGTGAGGATACCAGCATGACTCCGGCCGGAATGACCTTCTCCACTCTGGCCGGCATGGCCGGGGGCGGCATCCAGACGCCCGGAGTGATGGGCGTTGGAAAGTTCTTCATCCTCAGCAATAAGTTCATCCGCGCCGACGGGGGGCTCAAGCGGATCGTCTGGATGTCCAGCTTCCTCAAGGACAGTATGGCCGAGGAGATGAAGGCCGCCGCCGAGCGAGAGGGGGATCCTGACTTGGTAAACAAGATAGCCGACGAACGAGTGGCCACCACCGTGGAGGAGCTTCTGCCCTTCTTGGAAGAGAAGGGACATCCGGCCCTGACCATGCCACCGTTGTTCTAGTGATTGGATATTGGAGATTAGATATTGGAAGGTCTGGCAATTCAATCTCCAATACCCAATATCCAATATCCAACTTCCAGCAAAGGAGGATAATAACGAGGATGCCTGTCACAGTAGAGATACCCAAAGAAAAATGGACGGGCTCGGTGCGGGAGATCACCTTGGGTGCTACCGCCGAGCAAGGGGGTAGCAGGACCAAGACGGTCACTGTTGGCGGTGAGACCACCCTGCCTTTCCTGCACTTCGAGGGGGGAATGCCTCACCCGCCCGTCATCGCCATCGAAATCCAGGACCATTATCCCGAAGACTGGTCGTCCCTTCTCAAGGAGGCCTGGGGCGACGCCCTGTACTGTCCCGTACAGGACAGTGCGCTCAACGATCCAGCCGCCTGGGCCGAGAAAGCCGAGGAATATGGCGCCGATCTCATCATGCTGAAACTGAGGGGCGCCGATAACGAGGGCAACGAGACCACTCCCGAGGAGGCGGCCGCCACAGTCAAGAAAGTGTTGGCGGCGACGGGTCTCCCCTTGATCGTGCGTGGGCCCGGCCAGGCCGAGCTGGACAACGAGCTTTTAGTTGCGGCGGCCGAGGCTGCCAAGGGCGAGCGAATAGCCATGGGGCTGTGCGAGGACAAGAACTATCGCACTATCGTCGCTGCCGCTATGGCTCACGAGCAACTGGTCATCTCCAGCTCTCCAATGGACGTGAACCTGGCCAAGCAGTTGAACATCCTGATCAGCGACATGGCCTTCCCCCTGGGCCGTATCCTGATGGACCCCACCACTGGGGCATTGGGCTACGGGATCGAATATGGCTATTCGGTTATGGAGAGATTGCGCGTAGCTGCCCTCAGCGGCGATGCTATGACCCAGCAACCCATGATCTGTTTCGCTGGTGAGGAGTCCTGGAGGCAGAAAGAGTCCAAGGCGGGTGAGGGCGTGCCTGAGGCCTGGGGCGACTGGGCCAAGCGAGGAGTTACCTGGGAGGCAATCACGGCCACCACTCTCCTCCAAACCGGCGCCGATATCGTTGCCGTACGCCACCCTGAGACAGTGGGAATCGTCAAGGGTTTCATTGAGAAGTTGATGGCGAGCGGTTAGAAGAAGACCCGCCTTGAACATGATCCATTCTGCATCGGTTGATGAATTAGTAGAGTTCTTCGATACCCACGATCTGGGCGAATACTGGGATGAAATGTCCGAAGCCCATTTCGAGGTGGACATAAAGACAAAGACACACATCGGTAACCAGGGGTGCAACACGCAATTTTGCCTTGAGTGTAATGGCGAGGTGAAGGGATGGAGGTATTGCCACGATGATGAGATACTTCCAGAAATCAAGAATAGCCTTTGCGAGCTGATTCGAGAACAGCTTGGGCTCAAATGATAGCAAAACATCTTGACTAAGGAGACGATTAGAATGGCACTAAGCGGTCTTGCAATCTACAAACTGCTGCCTAAAACCAATTGTAAGGAGTGTGGGTTCCCCACCTGTTTGGCCTTCGCCATGAAGCTGGCAGCGAAGCAGGCTGAGCTTGTGGCCTGCCCCTACGTATCCGACGAAGCAAAGGAGTCCCTGGCCGCTGCTGCGGCTCCACCCATCCGCCTCGTCACTATCTCTAGTGACGGTCGGAAGATCGAGGTGGGCAACGAGACGGTGATGTTCCGCCACGAGAAGACTTTCTACCATGAGCCGGGGTTACTGGTGCGGGTCAAGGACACCCAGCCGCTGGAGGAGTTCGAGGAGGTCGTCACCCAGGCGGCCAGCTACTCTGTGGAGCGGGTGGGGATGGAGTTGAGCGTCAGCGGCTTCGCGGTGGAGAACGCTTCTGGCGACGTTGCGCTGTTCGCTGAGCGCGTCCAGGCGCTGAAAGCTATGGCGAGTTTGCCCCTCGTTCTCATCTCCAAAGACCCCGCGGCCCTGGAGGCTGCCGTGACCAAGCTTGAGGGGACGGTTCCTCTGCTCTACGCCGCCGCCAGTGACAACTGGCAGGCCATGGCCGAATTGGCTAAGAAGCACAAGCTGCCCCTGGCGGTGCATGGGGACGGAGATCTCACCAACCTGGCCAATCTGGTCGAGCAGGTGAAGAACGCGGGCGTGGAGGACATCGTCCTCGATCCTGGAACAAGAGGGCCAGTGGACACTTTGGCCAGCCTGATCCAGCTTCGCCGCCTGGCACTGAAGAAGAATTTCCGGCTGCTGGGTTATCCCGTCATCACCTTCCCCGGCGAAGGGGCTGCATCCGAGGCCGAAGAGGTAGCCCTCGCTGCCGAGCACATCGCCAAGTACGGTGGTTTTATCGTCCTCGACCACTTCGATCCAGCCACCATGTACTCCCTGCTGACCCTGCGGCTGAACATCTACACCGATCCGCAGAAGCCCATCCAGATGGAGCCGGGAATCTATGAATTCGGCGAGCCAACGGCAGATTCGCCTCTCCTGACCACCACCAACTTCTCCCTGACTTACTTCAGCGTGGCCGGTGAGGTGGAGAGCTCTGGGATCCCGTGCTGGCTGTTGGTCTGTGATTCGGAGGGCATGAGCGTGCTCACTGCCTGGGCGGCGGGCAACTTTGATGCCGAGATCATAGCCAAGATGGTCAAACAGTTCAACGTGGCGGACAAGATCGCTCACCGAAAGATCGTCATCCCCGGCTTCGTGGCTGTCATCTCTGGCGAGCTGGAGGACGAGCTGTCTGGCTGGCAAGTGCTGGTCGGCCCTCGCGAGGCCGTTGATATCCAGGCTTATCTGAAGCTCTGGCAAAGCTAGGTCGGATGGTTGGGAGCAACGGATAGGCAGCGGATAAGCGGATGCGAGGAACCCTCATCCGCTTATCCGTTGTTTATCCGCTGCATTGAGGGGGTACGCTGCGTGCTGAATTTCATATCTCCCCACCTAGCCACAAACTACTTCCTTTTGGCTTTCATCACCATCGTGGGCGTTCTGCAATTCGTTGCTGCCCGCCATAGGCTGATAGGCCTTACCTTGACAGGAAGTGTCAGGAAACCTATCTGGGGTTACCTGTTGGCCGTAGTCCTCATCGTGGTGGCCTTCGCTTGGTTCTTCGCCGACACACCGGAAGTCTTCACCCCTGGCCTGGCCGGATCCGAACTGGTGCTCCTCTTTGGGGCAGCCGGTGTTTGCGCCCTGGCCTTCACTCTGCTCGTTTCCTCTGTTCTCCACGGGATCCAACATCGAGAGAGATCTGATCCGAAGGCCGGTGGCCGCCTTCGTCACGAGGCCGTCGCCTGGCAGCAGTTGCGGGGAACGCTCTACCTGCCTGAAGATGCGGTTCGGTCGGGGGCTGCCATCTGCGTCTTGCTCAGTCCTTTCGATGAAACCCCTTCCCCGCACTCTCTAGTGTCTAGCTTGATCGAGGAAGGCTTCATCGTCCTGGCTATGGATTGGGGCTCTGAAGATGAGATTCGTTATCCTGCTGTACTGAGCCTGCTGCCCACTGCGGTTGCCTATCTGACGCGACGGAACGAGGTCAACCCTGAACGCATCGGCGTCCTGGGAATTGGCCTGGGCGGCGATCTGGCCATCCGGTCGGCTGGGACCGACCAACAGATCACGGCCGTGCTGGCCCTGGCTCCTTTTCTGGCCCAGGCCAACACCAGACCGGGATTGAGCATCTTGAAAGAAACTTCCTACCTGGGCGCTCTCCGCTGGGCCAATTCCCAGAAGCGAGGAAAGCTGGTGGCGGAGCTCGCTGCATCAGACTACGTGAGCAAACTGGGGTCCCGCCCCTTGCTGCTGGTCTATGGTGAACAAGACGGCATAACCCCCGCCGAGGGAGCCCGTGTAACCCTCGGTGAGGAAATGGTGCAAGGAAGGCTGAAGTCATTGCCGGGAGAGGGGCATCTAAGCCTGCCTCATAGCCCGGCAACATCCGCTCTGGCAGTCCGCTGGTTCAAAGAGAATCTGTAGCATGTCTTTAGATCTTCAGTTGTTTCAGTTGATCAATAACCTGGCTGGTCACAATGCTTTCCTGGATGGCCTGGCGCGCCTCTTGGTCAACGAGTATTTTCTGACCACGATAATGTCCTTGATCCTAGTCATCTTCTGGTTCGAGGGTCAGGAGCGGGATCAAAGGGAACGAAATCAGAGCGCGATACTCCGAGCCCTCGTGGCCCTGTTGCTGGCTAATGTCATCTTGAAGCTGTGTAATCTGGTCTATTTTCGCCCTCGGCCCTTCGATAGCCACGAAGTCAATTTGCTCTTCTATAAACCTTGGGATTCATCCTTCCCCAGCAACCCAGCCACCGTTGGGTTTTCCGTGGCCACCGCCGTATGGCTATACAACCGACGACTGGGAGCTCTGCTCCTGGTGCTGGCTGCGTTGTTCGGTCTGTCCCGCATCTACTGTGGCGTTCACTATCCGGCGGACGTCGTCGCCGGAGCGCTGTTGGGTAGTCTGTCTGCCTACCTCGTGGTGAGGAAAGGCGGATTCATTGATCCCGCGATAAACCTGATAATCAGGATGGGGCGTAGGCTCTACCTGGCCTAGCCGATTGGCCAACTTTGCAGACCTAATTCTCGTTCTCCACGATACGTCTCCGGGCCTTTAGATGACCAAGTGTCAACTTACGAGAGCGATCCAGACTTCGGAGGTTTTCAGACACGATTTCGCCAGCAAACCAACCAGATAATCCCTGTCCTGAGCCTGTCGAAGGGAACGTAACTTTGCCAGCAGAGACACTGCCGGAAACCTCCGAAGTCTTAAGTTGAATGTTTACACGACCAGCTAGGGCATTGAGCCGCCTCCCACTGAAGTCGGGAGGCGACTGTGTGCTCTTGGCCGAGGTCGCGGCCGAGCCTTGACTTTTTGCGTTCTCAATAGTATCATTCATGGAGACCATCATGGGCCAGCCTGGGGGAATCCAGAAACTTCAGGATGGCTTGGCAGCACTGGAGAAAGCGAGGGTGGGCCACTCAATTGCAGCAGCCATCCGTGAGCAAGGTACAACCGTGCGATTTGGCCAGGCAGGCGAAGACGCCATCGCCTGTTTTGATCCCGATAGGAACGAAATTGTAATCGGTGAAGGGTTGAAGGACGCTTCACTTAACGTTCTGGTTCAACACCTGGCCCACGAAGGCACCCATGTGCAATGGGATCGCCTTCCTTCCATTGATCAGGAATATCACGCCTTCAAGGCTGAAGCTGAAGTTTGGAATGAACTGAAAGGAAACGAGACGGACAAGCAATGCGATCAGGTTAGCGAGATGATCTCTTTAGGGAAGGCGGAAGCCAAGAAGGTGATCCGCCGTGCTCCCTCTTATCGGAACCTACCGGAGTACGCTTGAGCAACACAGGCGAGGAGGTGATTCGTTATGCTGCAAAAAGGTTACGTCCCATTTCAATCCAGTCAACCCCGCATACCATGCACCTTTCTCTATCCTGTTGGTTGGGATGTACGAGAGATCGTAGAGGACGGGTATGTAGAGATTTTCATCCTCGGGCCCATTAGTCGGGCAGGAACCTATTCAACAACCTTGTCGGTAGGGGTGACCCGCACTGCGGGCCAAACACCGCTAGAGGCGGCGAATGCGCTGGTTTCCAAATACCGTGCTGCTTTCAAGGCCCAGGAACGGGGCCCGTTCTCTGCCACAGTAGCCGGAAGGCCAGCAGTGGAAGTGGAGATTGCCTATTCCATGCTCCTGCCGCTGAACAGTCTGGACGCCAAACAGACCCCAATTCGCGAACGGCGCATCTTTTTTGAGGAAGACGATCAACTTTACGAAGTGGATTACACAGCCCCGGAAGAGGATTATGAAACCTGGTTAGGGGCCTTCCGCACCTTGGTGCAGACCTTCGTTTTTCCGGAGGAACCCATCAAGAGAGTCCCTTATCGTCCGATCATAACAGCGGCCCCTCAGTACGTTAGCGAAGATACGATGGAATACGGGTCTGACAGGGGAGAAAGCGATGAGCAATCTGAACACCACTAGAGCTGAGTTACACGAATCCTGGCAGCGCGTGCGCCAGCGCTGGCAGGGGACGACGGCTCTTTGGAACGACTCGGTGCATCGGCAGTTTGAGCGGGAGTTCTGGCAGCCGCTGGAGGACCAGGTGCCGGCCACCCTGAAAGAAATGGAGCGGCTGACCGAGGTTATCACCCAGGCGCGGCGGAGCGTGAAGTAAGAAAGTGAGGTGTTATGATGACTGTCCAAACTGTGACGCTGAATATGCCGAGTATTCTCTATGACCGGATCAAACATCGAGCGGAGCAGACGCATCGCTCTGTCGAAGCGGAATTGCTCGAAGCAGTGGCAAGGGCTGTGCCAGTGGCGGATGAACTGCCGCCGGATTTGGCTGAGACGATTTCTCCCCTTGCTCACTTGGACGACGGGACTCTGCAACGTGCTGCCCGCAGTCATTTCCCCACCGAAAAAGCAACCGAGCTAGAAGCGTTGCACCTCAAGCGTCAAGACGAAGGGCTGACTGAAGATGGAGCGCAAAGAGCAGCCGAGTTGACGCACCAGTATGAGCGAGCGATGCTTATCCGCGCGCAGGCAACGGCATTGCTTATGCAGCGCGGTTACGATGTTTCTGCCCTGATTACGGCTGAGCCGGAATGAGCGAGTATATTCCCAAACCCTTGCGTGAGCGCGTCACCGTGCAAGCGCGACACCGCTGCGGCTACTGTCTGACATCCGAAGCGATTGTCGGCACACCAATGGAGATAGACCATATCGTCCCACGCTCGTTGGGTGGCCTGACCGAGGAAGACAACCTGTGGCTGGCGTGTTCGCTCTGCAACGAACACAAAGGCGTCCGCACGGTTGCGCTGGACCTGCTTACAGGCGAAATGGTGCCACTGTTCAACCCACGCCGTCAGGTCTGGCAAGAGCATTTCGAGTAGACAGCCGAGGGCGATCGCATCATTGGCTTGACAGCGATCGGACGCACAACATTCGTCGCACTGAATCTGAACCGGCCATCGCTCGTCAAGGCACGTCAAGTATGGGTGGCGGCAGGCTGGCACCCGCCGAAAGACTAGAGGTTAGCTATCGGCTGCTCATAGTGTCATGGACAAACCAAAAGAGACGTACCATATCATCCTCAAGCCCTCGGGCAATCGAATAGAAGTCGGGGACGGCACGCTGCTGTCCGATGCCATTGACCAGGCACGTGTCCTGGACGGACAGTACAGGGCCGGGCTGGAACTCAACCTGCCCTGTGGCGGCCAGGGACGCTGCGGACGCTGCAAGGTGGTGGTCGAGGAAGGACAGGTCAAGCGTCGCTCCGTCAGCCGTCTCTCAAAGACGGAGCTGGAGCAGGGCTATGCTCTGGCCTGCCAGACCGTCATCGAGAGTGATCTGGCGGTCTTCATACCGCCACAGGAGGCGATCCTTCGCAAGCTGCCCAGCGAGAAGGAGGCCAAGAAGGTCATCACTCTGCCGGTGGAGTGTGACTGGCGGAAGAATCCAGTTCGCTCCTTCTTCCTGGAGATCGAGCCGCCCAGCCTGGCTGATAACACCACCGACTTCGAGCGTCTCAAGAGGGAGTTGGCCCGTCAACACGGTGTCAGGGGGCTGGTGGCTGACCTGCCCGTGATCAAGAAGCTGTCCCGCACCCTGCGAGACGCCGACTGGCGGGTGACCGCTGTCCTGGATATGAGCACCTGGGTCTCCCCCGATGGCCCTCCCCGGCTCATTGACCTGCGCCCCGGCGACCGCACGACGAGCTCCTGGGCAGTGGCCGTGGACATCGGCACCACCTCCAATGTGGTCTATCTGGTCAACCTTTTGACCAGCGAGGTGGTGGACACGGCCGCGGAGTACAACGGCCAGATCTCCTGCGGCGAGGACGTCATCTCCCGCATCATCTACGCCACCAAGCAGGAAGGGGGCTTAGACCACTTGCAGCGGCTGGTAGTGCAGACCATAAACGGACTCATTGATGAGTTGGTTGAGCGCAACGGGATAGACGCGGCAGAGATTGACAAGATGACGGTGGCTGGCAACACCACCATGATCCACCTCTTTCTGGGCCTCTGGCCGGAGTCCATCCGCCTTGAACCCTACGCGCCCACCATCAACCACCCGCTGCCCGTCAAGGCGTATGAGTTGGGCTTGCACATCAATCCCGAAGCCACGGTGGACTGCCTGCCCGGCGTGGGCGCCTACGTGGGGGCTGATACCACGGCGGGTGTTCTCAGCTCCCTCATGTATCAGACAGAGGCGTTGACGCTCTTCATTGACGTGGGCACCAATGGAGAGATAGTGTTGGGCAACTTCGATTGGCTTCTGTCCTGTGCCTGTTCGGCTGGCCCAGCCTTTGAGGGCGCAGGGGTGCAGTCAGGGATGAGAGCAACAATAGGAGCCGTCGAAGAGGTATGGATCAACACCAGGACTTACGAACCGACCTACCGGGTCATTGGCGATGTGCCTCCGCGAGGCATCTGCGGCTCAGGGATGATCTCGCTGCTGGCGGAGATGTTCATCACCGGCATCGTTGATAAGGGTGGCAAGGTCAACCAGAGCCTGGACACGCCGAGGGTGCGTGTCGGTGAACATGGCCCGGAGTACGTGGTTGCCTGGGCCGAGGAGACGCGACGTAAGGCCAAGGACGTGGTGATTACCGAGGTGGACATCACCAATCTGATACGGGCCAAGGCAGCCTTCTACGCCGGTTTCTCGGTACTGACCCGCAGCGTGGGTTTGCAGTTGGCCGAGGTAGAGCAGGTGCTCATCGGCGGGGCCTTTGGCCAATACATCAACGTGGAGAAGGCCATCCAGATCGGGCTGCTGCCGGACATGCCCTGGGAACGCTTCAAGTATCTGGGCAATACCTCGGCTATGGGGGCTTACACGGCCCTCCTATGCCCCGACATGCGCCAGGAGGTGATGGACATTGCCAGCAAGATGACCTACCTGGAACTGTCGGCCGATAACACCTTCATGGACGAGTTCATCAAGGCCCTATTCCTGCCCCATACTGACCTGGCCAGTTTCCCGTCGGTGGTCAGGCTGCTGGGCTAGAGATTAGAGGTTGGAGATTGGAGGTTGGAACGTCCAGCTTCCAATCTCCAACTTCCAACATCCAACAAAGGAGGATAACGTGTACATCATTGGCGAGAACATCCAGATCATATCCAATGTGGTGAAAAAGGCCGTAGGTGAGAGGGATGCCAAGCCTCTCCAGGAACTGGCCAAGAGGCAGGTCGAGGGAGGGGCTCAGATGATTGATCTCAACATCGGCCGGCGCAAGAAGGACGGGCACGAGGTCATGCCCTGGCTGGTCGAGGCCATCCACGAAGTGGCCCCCGACGCGGCCCTATCCCTGGACACCACCAACGCGGCGGCCATCGAAGCCGGCCTGAAACGCTGCCAAGAGCTGGGTATCGAGGCCATGATCAACTCTACCTCGGCCGATCCTGAGCGGTTGGAGGCGACCATGCCTCTGGCAGCAGAGTATGGTTCCAAGATCATCGCCCTCACTATGGAGAAAAGCATACCCGCCACAGCCGACGGCCGAGTGCAGTTGGCCATGGAGCTCATTTTGCCCAAGGCCATGGAGCTGGGAGTCCCCATGGAGAACGTCTACCTCGATCCGCTAGTAATGACAGTCAAAGGTATGCAAGATCATGCTCCGGAAAACCTCAATGCGATCCGCATGTTCAAGATCCTCAGCGATCCGCCACCCATGACCGTGGTGGGCCTGTCCAACGTGTCCAACAGTGTGCCGCACGAGAACCGCAGCCTGATCAATCGAACTTTCCTGGTGATGCTCCTGGCTGCCGGGCTTGACTCGGCCATCGCCGATCCCATGGACGAGGCCCAGAACGAGGTGATCCGCATTGTTGAGGAGCGGGACACCAGCACCGCGGTAGGCCAGCTTGTGGTCAACCTCTACGACGCCACCGCCGCCATGGAGGAACTGGACCCATCCCTGGTGGACATGGGAGACCCCGACCAGGCGGCGATTTACAAGACCATTCAGATCCTGAATAACAAGGTAATCTATGCCGACTCCTATTTGAGGATGTGAGGCAGCGGATATACAACTGACAAGCGGATGAGGGGGCTTGCATCCGCTTATCCGTTTGCATCCGTTGCGGCGGATGGAGGTTTCCATGATCACCGCACGTGTCTTGGACGGACAGCCCTCAGTCCTTTGGCCTGAGGACAAAGGGTACAGGGTAGGCATATTAACCGTTAGTGATAGCAGCTATCGTGGGGAGCGGGATGATTTGAGCGGGCCCCTCCTCCGCGAGATGGCCGTTGAGCACCTGGGAGCCAAAGTGGAACTGCAGGCAGTGGTGCCCGATGAACTCGACATCATTAAAGACACGCTGATAGAGTGGGCCGACGAAGTGGGCCTTGACCTGATCCTCACCACTGGTGGAACCGGCTTTGCGCCTCGGGACGTTACGCCTGAGGCCACCAGGGAGGTTATTGAGCGGGAAGCGCCGGGATTGGCTGAGACCATGCGGGCCAAGGGCCTGGAGATCACGCCCCATGCCATTCTCTCGCGCGCCGTAGCTGGCATCCGGGGCCGCACCGTTATCATCAACCTGCCGGGCAGCCCCAAAGCGGTGCGGGAGGACCTGGAGGCTATCTTGCCGGCCATCCCCCATGGGATCGAGTTGCTCAAAGGGGGGCTAGGGGGGCATGAGTATCGAGGCCACGGTGGTTGAGTTGCTGTTTGCGCAACCTAAAACACCCCACATTGAAATCGTGGGGTGTTGCTTTTTAGGGCCTCACTACCGGACAGTTTTTGGAACACGAATGTCACGAATGAACGAATGACACGAATTCAGTCAAAAATTGATAGAAAAACATTCGTGAGATTCGCATATTCGTGCTATTCGTGATTAAAGCCTGCGCGTTTGGCAAAAGTGTCCGGTACTGAATTTAGGGCTAACCTTCGCAAAGCTCAGGTGTACCTGATCACCTCGAAGCGGTAGAGTTCAATCGCTTCGTCGGGCCTTATGCCGGCCTTACGACGGGCGATGTCTACCTGGTACTCCACCGTGTCCACCCCCTCCAGATCTGGCAGGAGGAGTCCCCTTCGCCAATCCGTGGCGCTTCTCACGATGACGCCATAGCGTTTGGGATCCAGTTCCTCCAGGCCGTCCACCGGCTCAGGCTCTCCGAGGACATCTACTTTGATCTCCAGGTTGGCCAGTTCCTCCGGCCCAATCGGTGGAAAGCGGGGATCGCGGGTGGCGGCGGAGATGGCGTTCTGGATCACCTCCTGGGCCACGTTGGCCTGAGTCGGCTCGATGGTGCCGATGCAGCCCCGCAGCATCCCGTGCTTGTGGATGGAGACAAAGGCGCCGGCCTGCTTTTCCATTTCCGACGCCAGTTCTTTTGGCGGCTGGATAGTCGTCCCTTGGCGGACGTAGTTTTCGATGGTATCTTTGGCTAGTTGGACAAGAGGATGTGAGGTTGGCATGAGGACCCTCCTTAATTACTGACTCTGACCATAATTATACATTTCTTGTCCGTGTTGTCAATCGCCACAGGCAACTACGGACCCAGCACCCGCCTGGCTATTACCAGCCTTTGGATCTGGCTCGTCCCCTCACCGATGGTGCACAGCCGCTGGTCTCGGTACATACGCTCCACGTCGTACTCCCTCATGTACCCATAGCCGCCGTGGATTTGAATGGCCTTGTGGCAGACTCGTTCCGCAGCTTCAGAGGCGTACATCTTGGCCATAGCTGCCTCTTTGGTGAACCGAGTGCCCTGGTCCTTGAGCCAGGCGGCGCGGTAGACCAAGAGCCGGGCAGCATCAATCTCAGTGGCCATCTCGGCGATCATCCACTGGATGGCCTGAAAGTTGGCGATGGGCTGACCGAACTGGACTCGCTCCTTGGAGTAAGCAACGGCCTTCTCGTAGGCGCCCTGGGCCAATCCCAACGCCATGCCCGCGATGGCGATGCGCCCCCCATCGAGGGTGACCAGGAACTGTTTGAAGCCCTCCCCCTCTTTGCCCAGGAGGTTCTCTTTGGGAACCCGGCAATCCTCGAAGAAGAGCGCGGAGGTGACTGAGCCTCTGATACCCATTTTCTCCTCTTTGCGCCCCGCACGAAAGCCCGGCGTACCCTTCTCCACGATGAAGCTGCTGATGCCTCGTGTGCCTTTTTCTGGGTCGGTCACGGCGGTTACTATCGCCACTTCGGCTATAGGCCCGTTGGTGATGAACATCTTCTGACCGTTGATGACCCACTCGTCGCCATCTAGCACCGCCCGGGTCTTGGTCGCGCCCGCGTCGGAGCCCGCTTCCGGCTCCGTCAGGCCGAAAGCGCCTAGCTTCTCGCCCCTGGCCATGGGGACGAGGTACTTCTGTTTCTGCTCCTCGGTGCCGAAGAAGTAGATGGGCTCGCAGGCCAAAGACGTGTGGGCGTCCAGGGTCATGGCGGTGGAGCCGCACGCTCTGGCGATCTCCTCCATGGCGATGGCGAAGCTGACGTTGTCGGCCCCGGCCCCGCCGTATTCCTCAGGGATGGGAAGGCCCAGCAAGCCCAGAGGGCCCATCTTGCGGATGGTCGGCCAGGGGAACTCCCCTTTCTCGTCTGTCTCCTGGGCGATGGGCGCGATTTCCTTCTCGGCGAAATCCCGCACCATTTTGCGGATCATCTGTTGCTCCTCGGTGAGTTCGAAGTTCATCGCTAGTTCCTCCTTGGAAAGCGAATTGGTTCAGGGCGATACTGCTAACCCCTCAACAATCACTTTGTCGTCAACAACCTTCATCTCCTCGTCCAGCACCCGGAGGCGGGCCATAGTAGAGAGGAGATAGAGGCCGATCTCGATCTGGTATTCGCCTGGAGGCGCTTCGTAGGACAACTGCACTGAGTGGATGTCTTCGACTATCTCTCCCTCCTTCCACTGGCTGGTGGGATAGGTGCCGTGGACAGGCCCGATGTCCTCCTGTCCCCAGATGCGCTGCTCCTGGTCTATGATGTGGACGAAAACAGTGTAGTCCTCGTCCATTCTCCGCAAGCCTTGCCAGGTGAGAGCAAGCTCCAGGGTCTCGCCGGGACGAAACTGCTGTCGGCGGTGTCCTGAGCCTGTCGAAGGGTCGAGGTCGTACCCTAGAAGTAGGATTTGGTTATCGAAATTGATGGCCGCATCGCCAGTCGGGGGCGCGCTGCGTACCTGGATGGGCCGCAGGGGGCACCAGTCGCTCAGGGGAGCCAGCCAGCGACTTCTCACCGGCAGCATCTCGCCCGAACCGTGGCTCAACCCGACCAGCAAACCAATCTCCCCGGCAGTCGAAGGCATGGTCAGGTCGTGGCTAGTCTGCACGATCTGCCCCACGCCCCAACGCGAAGTCGGATGCTCGCCGAAGAGGGGAGGGGAGGTCTCTTGCCACAGGGCCTTTCCGTTCCCATCAACCATTTGCAGGGTGACGTCGTAGTCCTCTGATCCCTCGCGCAGCCTTTGCCAGTAGAGGGTCAGAGTTGCCTGTCCGTTGGGTCGGACGAAGCTGGGCCGGTCGTAGCCCAGCAGAATCAACTCACCAGCAAAGCTGGCTCGCATGGGGTAGGGGATGTCGAGATCCTCCGGGGATTGCCAACCTTCTCCCTCCAGGACGTGAGCGCGGCCTATCTGGGCGGCAGACACTGCCTCCTCGCTGAAAGGTGGGAAAAGGCCCACTTCCAGTCTATAGGTGCCAGGGGGCGTGGCCCCGCTGATAGCCAGCTCGTGGAAGTCGGGAACGATCTCCCCAGGGCGCCAGGCGACGGTTGGATAGTAGCCGTTTACGGGAGGGCGCCCCTCTTCCTCCAGCCAGACGTGGCCGTTGTCGCCCACCAGCCGCAGGCGAACATGATAATTGGCGTCTACTTTGTCCAGAGCCTGCCAGAACAGGGTCAGGCGCAGATGACCCGGTGGCTTGATGGTCAAAGAATCTCTGTCGTAGCCCAGGAGACGAATGTTGTGTCCCAAGCCATCGGACTCAGGACTTAGGACTTCGGACTTAGGACTCCGGACTGTTGACGTGAGGGGTGTCGTACCCACTTCTACGAGGGGACCCAGAGAGCGCAAATGAAATCGCCACTCTAAGCCCGGCAGGTAGCGGGCCAAGTAGACTGGCTGATCCTGAGCCAGGCGGGTCTCCAATTGCTGGCGATAGCCCGCCTCGTCGCCCATGACGATGATGTCGAGATCGGGCCGCATCCCCTCCACGCGCTGGAGGTAGTAAAGGGGAGCTATTTTCTCGCTATCGGCCAGGATCGCGGCCCCGGAGGGTAGATCCAGTCCCAGGACGTATTGACCCCAGCGGTAGGCCTCCCAGCCGTGCTGGCTCATGTCCACCTGCGGGAGGTTGGTCCAGAGCAGGCTAAGCGGCAGGAGAGCAGCAAGGGAGCAAAGGAGCAGGGGAGCAAGAAAGTGAAAGTGTTGATTTGCTGATTTGCTGATTTGCTGACTTGCCCCGTGAAGCCCCGCACTGATCCAGATAGCGAAGATCAGGTGGGCGGGGATGATGAAGGCCGAGATGTCGGGCACGTAGTAGTTGAGGCCGTAGATGAAGTAGGTGACATAAGCAACCAGCAGAAGAATGGCTTCCCGTCGTTTGTTCATAAGCAGCCAGACCAGTCCCAGCAGCCCCAGTCCCAACCCGACCCAACCGTACTGTTCCAGCATTAGACGGCCAAGTATGAGATAGCGCTCAGGGTCTTTGAGCCAGGCGTCCCAGTGGAGGGCACCGCGAAAACGGCTTCCCAGCACCAGGTTGGCAAATTCACTCAGAGATATGGACTGGCCGTGGAGGGCTGGCCAGCGCAGAGGGATGTAGAGGTATACCGACAGGCCCAGCAAGAAGAGGCCGGCTGTGATCAACATGGTTTTCAGGTTAGTGAAAAAACGGCGCTTGGTAAGCAGTGAATAGATGAGTTTAGCCGGAGCCAGGAGGATCATCGTGAGATGGTTGGTCAAGCTGAGGCCGTAGACGAAGGCAATTTCGCCGATTCGCCGATTTGCCCCTCCAACCTCCAACCTCCAACCTCCAACTTCCAAAAGCAGATACAACACCAGAGCCACAAAGAACGCATTGAGCGTATACACTTCCGCGATCACCGCCTGCGACCAGAAGGTCCGTGAGAAGGCAAAGGTCAGGGCCGCCAGCAGGCTAACGACTCGATGGTGCGTCAGATGAGCCAGGCAGAGATAGAGGCAGACGACGGCCAAGCTAGCGAAGACGGGAGAGATGAGGTTAACCCGGTAGGCGACGTTGCCGATGGGGAGTAGAGTGAACAGCTTCCCCAGAAGGATGTATAGAGGGTAACCCGTGGGGTGAGCAATCCCCAAGGTGTGGGAGACGACCTGGAACTCGAAACTGTCGGCCTCGCCCAGTGTGGGCGAGAGGGTGCTCAGATAGACGGCGAAGGTCAGGGCCAAGAGACCTACGGGAATCGCTCTATCCACCCAACGCTGACGGACGACTCCCTTCCTGAGCAGGACTCCAACTTTGAGGGCAATGACGATGAGGAGACAACTCCATAGTAGCACCTTAGCCTGCAGGGGGGTCACATCCCTTTGTACGAGGTAGATTAGTAGCAGTAAGAGGGGAGTGTAGGTGAGGGCGTCGTCGGCGAGGCTCTCATCCAGCGGTGTCTTGCCTCGTTTGGCGCAGGCTGCAGAATAAAGACGCCAGAAGGCGAGGATAGCCAGAGTGACAGCCGACGATAGGAGGGCTGTCTGGGGCAAGGAGTTGAGCCCTGATTGGGTACGGTAACAATTCTCGGCCAGGAAGCGACTGGTGAAAGCGCCTGAAGCCAGGCCTGCTCCCAGTACAAGAATCCAATATCGAATATCCAATATCCAGACTCTCAGGGCGCTACTTCGAGGGCCATGTTGTCCAGGTATCCGAAAGACCGCTCAAAGCTGGGGCTTGTGTAGAAATACTCCCATCCGTCAAATGGATCGTTTACCCAGAAGCCCTCTTGATTGTAGCCGGTTACTACCACCGCGTGCTCGTAATTGACCATCTTCACTTCTTGCCCTGTGCTCAGTGTGATTTCCACTGGCTTTTGCATGCGAAGTCTGTAGGTTACCCAGGCTATGACCGGATGCTCTCGGTCCAGAGCTCTCTCTATTCCCTCTAGCCCGTCTTTTACATACGTAACTTCCAGGCCGTTTGCTATCAAGACTTCTCTTATAGGTTCGGCGTACACTCCATAATCCGTTAAACCGCCAGGGACGCCGTCCAGCCTACCCCTGAAGCCCAGGTAGGGGTTTTCGTTTCTCGGCAGCGCTTTGTTGATCTCTTCCTCGCTCAAGGGAACTCCATAGAAGTTGGCCACCATCGAGGCGGTCGAGGACTCGCAAGTTAGGCTATGAGCTTGTTTGTAACGTGGCACATCCAGCTTCACCTCTTTCGAAGAGCTTGTGCTGAGTCCCTCGGCTTCCCCTTCGGCCTCGCTCAGGGCGGAGTCTGGGATAGGCTCCGTCGAAGAATTCTCCTTCAGCCTTGCGCTCTTCAACGACTCCATCTCGCTGGCCAGGTCCTCGATTCCTGAGTGTATGATCGCTTGTTCTTGTCGAAGGGTTTCTATGTCCATCATGAGTGTAGCGACGTTCACGGTGAGGGTTACGATGTTTCGTTGGGTGAGTTCTTGCCTTTGTTTGAGGGCCTCTATCTCGGCTCTTAGGGCGGCGACTTCGCTGTTCTTGCGGTCAGAATAGAATATAATGGCCACCAGCGAGGTCGCCAGGAGAGCACAGGCAACCATCACAACTAGCGAGATAGTTAGGATCCGTGAAGAGATGGCAGAGTTTTGCTTTGATTCCACAATAAACTCACTCCGGTGAACTAGATTCTGGGGTTGGCGTGGGCTGCGGTTCGGGTATATCGAAATAATAGCGCAGGATATCGGTGGCGATAGGCACAGCGGTGATCGTTCCCTCGCCTCCGCCGGCAACGAAGATCACCAGGGCGATCTCTGGTTCCTCGGCAGGAGCGACGGCCGTGAACCAGGCATGGGTGGGCAGATGTCCTTCATCGTCAATGGGAGGACCGGGGTACTCAGCGGTGCCTGTCTTGCCGGCCACCGCTACCCCCTCTAGGTTGGCCCCCCAGCCGGTACCCCATTCAACGGCCGCCCGCAGTCCTTCGCGAACCAGGGCCAGGTTTTCCTCTGAAACGGGTATCTCGCCGAGAACCTCTGGGGTGAAAGGGCGGGTCACTACGCCATCTGCATCGGTTATCTGGTAGACGATCTGGGGGCGGTAGAGCGTTCCTCCATTGACCACTGCTGCGGTAGCGTTTAGGAGTTGCAAGGGGGTGACCAGGATGAAGCCCTGGCCGATGGCTACGTTGTAAGTGTCGCCAGTAGCCCAGCTCTCGGAGTAGTTCAGCCGCTTCCACTTTTTAGTAGGCACCAGGCCACTGGCCTCTCCCGGAAGATCAATGCCTGTCGGTTGGCCCAGTCCAAAAGCGTGAGCATATTCGGCCAATCGTTCCAATCCTAAGCCCTGGAACTCTTCGAGGCCTCCCGCGACTTGATAGAAGAAGATGTCACAGGATTGAGCAATACCTTGAATGATGTTTAGCCAACCGTGGCCTCGACCATACTTGTGGATCCAGCAGTAAAACTGCTGGGCCAACTCAGGATCGTCGGGGAAGTACTTGTTGGGCAGCCAGAGGGTGCCCTCGCAATTCAGGGTCGTCTTGCTGTTGATAACACCCTCTTCCAGAGCAGCGGCGGCAGGGACGATCTTGAAGGCGGAGCCTGGCGGATATTGGCCGCTGACGGCGTGGTTTACCAAGGGTTTGCCGGGATCTTCTGTCAGCAAAGCCCAATCCTCTTGGGAAATGCCGCTGGCAAACAGATTGTTATCATAACTTGGCAGAGACACGAAGCTCAGAATCTCACCAGTTTGGGGATTCATGACGATGGCCACGCCGCTTTCGACGCGACTGGCCTCGCCATAGTAGGCCTCGGCTTCCTCCATGCCCTGGCGCAGGGCGTCCTCTGTGAACTTTTGTAGATCTAGATCAATTGTGAGGATCAGGTTGTGGCCTGGCAGGGAAGGCTGGGGGTCTCCCACCGCTCTGATCTCGCGGCCGGCTACGTCCACCTCGCTATACTTGAACCCTTTGCTGCCGCGTAGTTCCTCCTCGAAAGTCAGTTCCACGCCAGTCAGCCCCACCTTGTCGCTGTTGGGGTCATAGCCCTGACTGGTGTACAGCTCGGCCTGCGCGCCAGGGATATGCCCCATATAGCCGATGATGTGGGAAGTCAGTGCCGCGCTGGGGTATTGGCGGATAGGCTCTATCTCAATAAGCACTCCAGGCAAGCCCAGGTGCTCCTCTTCAATGATGAAAACGGTGTCGCGGTCTACGTTAGTTTTGAGGGTGAGGGGGCGATACGGGGCGGTATCGCGTGCCTCGCCCACTATCTCTTTGAGCCCTCGTTGGGGGGGAGCGGGGTCGGCAGAAGCAGTCGCTGCACTGATGGGAATCTCAAGCAGGGCTGATAGCCGGGAGAGGATGGTCATTTCCTCTTGCTCGTCCTCTGGCAAATAGGCCGGGATTATCGTGACAGTGAAGCTGGGGATGTTCCGTACCAGAATACGCCCGTGGCGGTCGTAGATAACCCCGCGGGCGGCCTGAATAGGCATCAGGCGGAAGCGGTTGCGGTCAGCCAGCATTCGATAGTACTCGCCCTCGGCGATTTGCAGCCGCCACATTTGGAGGGCAAAGATCAGGAAGACCAAGATGACGATGCCACGAAAGACCCAGAGTCTTCTCCTAAGGCTAAGATCGGCTAATGGGCTCATCCTTTTCCTCGGAATCTTACCAAGCCATCTCCTCCCGTCCCGTTTTACGGTGGAGCCAAAGCAGGGCTCTGTAAACGAAAGGTGATAGCAACACGTTGAGCAGGGTAGAGGGCAGCACTATTTTGATCAAGCTATCTGTCCAGACTATCGAATAGCCCCTCACATACAGCAGGAAGAGGAAGAACAGGTCGTAGACCAGGGTGGCAACTAGAGTCGCTATCAGGGGGAGGGCGATATGGGTGCGGAAGACGCTCAGCTCTCCCAAGCCAGCCACCAAACTAAGGGCCACGAGGATCACTGTAGATGTTCCAAAGGGGGCGCCTGAAAGCAAATCCAGTCCAATTCCGCCGACCAGGGCCCAGATCATGCCCTCTTTTGATCCCCGCAACAGGCTCCAGGAGATCACCATCAGGAGCATGAGGTCGGGCTTCACTCCCAGGATGGTCAGATAGGGCATTGCTGTAGCTTGTACTATGGCGATGGCACCTAGCAGCAGGATAGTGGCGTAGATGTTTATGGTGACTCACCTCGATCAGACGTAGCGCTTCGTCCTAACGTTAGCGCGCCCCCGCTTACCAGTCTTGAACCGCTAGAGCCGGTTTCATCTCCAGCTTGGTGGGTGGAATACGCTTGGGGGGAAATGAGACTTTCTTACGTTGGTTTTGGTCTTCTTGCGCTTTCAAGGCGTGGTGAATAGCTCGCAAATCAAAGTTAAACTCTGCTGCGTGGGCTTCTCGCGCTTGACGTACTTCCGCAACAATTGGATCTTGCCACATTTCCTATTCCTCCAGTAGCTCTTGAGGCGTGCAGATAATTGGTGGTTCATAATCTGCCAAGCGACAAACGCGCTCGATTTTGTAGCGCATTCTCGCATTCGCAATGTGCTTGAAGTTCCACGTAAGCAAGTAGTCCATACCGTTGAGTGTCGCCACGGCAACGTGCAGAGCATCCTCTACTGCCTTTTGGGGTATAGGGCCTTCTTTGACCAGTTTTTCCGCCAGGGTAACCGCTTCTTCACTCAATGTCAGCAATGGGATGTCCGCAACTGCTTGCAAACGTTGCTGCGCTGCGTTCTCATCGCCTGCGCTCGCTTCTTGGATAACCAGTTGGGAGATGAACAAGTCAAAATCCTGACGACGCGCTTGCCACCACTCCTGGGTGAGCTGTTGGTTAGCTGCAACAATCAAATCACGACTAGGCGCGAGTTTAAGTAGCTGATAATTGATGTTTCAAGATAGACTTTGGGTTTCATTGCACTCCCCTGATGCCCAGCCATCTGCGTTCGGCGATGTCGAGAGTCTCGCGGCTGGTGTGGAAAACGTACAATTCGCGTTCTGGGGCTTCGCGACGAAGTTGAACGTAGCTTTTCATGGCGGTAACTGAATCGGGAAAGGTGCTTACAACGGCCAGTTGCTCCAGAATTCAGTACGTCCCCGACACGTTTGCTTCCGAATGGGCTTTGATGGCCTCAACTAAGAGCCATTGCTGAGGGTAGTGCTTGCGGATTTCTTGCCATTTCATCATTGAATCTACTGAAAAAAGCTCCCGCAGCCGTCCCCGGGTGCGGCAATCGGCCCGAGGACGGGCCTCAGAGCAGGCTTTTTTCAGGGAAGTCATCATTAGTTCTCCCAGGCATCTGTCGATGTAATTCTACACCATACCTTGTACCGATTCTCATGGGACCATCCTCTCAAAATCAGCAGGCAAGAAGTTGGTAATGACCAGGACTATCTCCAGGTTGTTGAAATCCACGGTGGGCCGAATATCGGCTTGCTGGAACATCTCAATGTCGCGCTGGTGGATGGCCGTAACTTGGCCGATTATCAACTTCTTGGGGAAGTTGCCGCCCAGGCCCGACGTTAGGACTATGTCGTTGATGTTGACCGTATCTTCTTGGGGAATGTATTTCATTAACAGGCTCCCGCCGACCCTGCCTTCTACGACCCCTGTGGCCCGGGAGGTCTGGACGAGAGCGTTCACGGAGCTGGAGGGGTCTATGATCAGCATCACCTTGGCCCAGTTGGAGCCTACGTCGGTGATGCGCCCCACCAGCCCACGCTCGGTTACTACCGGCATGCCCTGCTCGATTCCTTGCAGGGAGCCTGAGTCAATGATGAGGTAGCTTAGGAAGTTATTGGGGTCGCGGCCGATGACCCGGCCTTTTACTTCGGCCGCTTTGTAAGTGTTAGTGGGGTTAGCTTGGGTGAAGTCTAGCAGGCTGCGCAGGGTCTCGTTCTCAGACTCTATTTCCTTCAGCCGTACGTTCTCAATCATCAGACTATCGGCCAGACCCTGCAGCTCTTCGTTGCGCCGGTGCAGTTCACCGATGTCTTGCGTGGTCTGGGTCAAGTCTTGGATATTGTTGGCCAGGGAGGTAAGCTTCTCTTGAATGGGGACCACGAAGCGCAGTGCTAGATCTTCAATGGGCTGCAAGTCTTCATTCTGATCTAAGACAATTGCGACTAGGCTCAGCAGGATGAGGATGATTAACACGGTGGAGCTGGTTGGCATACGCTTCACCAGAGCTCACTCCTTTGTTTCGACAACCTCAACATAAGGGCTCGACCCTGTACTGTCCGCCCTGTACTGACCGTACAGGACAGTGTCCAGGACACGTGTTGCCAGCCATAATCGGGCCTCATTATGCCACACTGGCCAATATTTTGCTCAAGCTGTCCAGATCTTCTAGCACCTTGCCAGCTCCGAGGGCCACGCACGTCATCGGATCCTCGGCGACGTACACATGCATCTTTGTTTCGTCGGACAGCCGTTCGGCCAGACCCCGCAGTTGGCCCACTCCGCCAGCCAAGGCGACGCCTTGCTCCATCAGGTCGGCCACCAGCTCGGGGGGAGTCTCGTCGAGGGCGCTTTTGACCGTATCTACAATGACGTTCACAGAGCCAGATAACGCTTCTCTGATCTCTATGCTGCTCACTTCGATTGCTTGTGGCAGACCAGTGATGAGGTTACGTCCCCGCAGGATCATGGTCTTTTCCTCTGGCAGGGGATAGGCGGAGCCTATTTCGATCTTCGTTTTTTCGGCCATTCGCTCGCCAATGAGGATGTTGTACTTCTGGCGGGTGTATTGAATTATGTCTTCGTCCAGCTCATCGCCAGCCACACGGATTGAGCGGCTGACCACGATCCCGCCCAGGGCGAAGACGGCTACCTCCGTCGTGCCGCCACCGATGTCTACGATCATGCTGCCCATTGCCTCGGTGATGGGCAGCCCTGCTCCCAGCGCAGCAGCCATTGGTTCTTCGATAAGGTAGGCCTCGCGGGCCCCGGCCGAGACGGTGGCGTCGTAGGCGGCCCGTTTCTCCACCTCGGTGCAGCCGTTGGGGATGCCGACCACCACCCTGGGGCGGGGAATGGGAAAGATCACCTGGTCGTGCACTTTGGCGATAAAGTAATGGAGCATCTTCTCGGTGATGTCGAATTCGGATATGACGCCATCGCGCAGAGGGCGGATGGCCACGATGTTGGCCGGGGTACGTCCCACCATTTCTTTGGCTTCATTGCCGATGGCTAGTACTTTCTTGGTTTTCTTTTCGATGGCTACCCAGGATGGCTCGTTAATGACTATACCTTTTCCGCGTACGTTAACCAGGGTGTTGGCAGTGCCCAGATCTATGCCGATGTCCAGTGAAAACAGGCCAAAAAGGGCGTTTAGTGGATTAAACACGTAATCCTCCTCATCATCATCGTTGGCTAATGCTCTATGTCCCAAACTATCCAAATTATACCACAAATCACGTAATTGACAAAAAAACAGCAGTGAGGTAGAATGGGGGCCGAACCATGATTAGCCATCCGAGGGATAAAACTACTCAGGAGGTGACTCAGTGGAGAGGAAAGTGGGAAAGGTGACGCACTATTGGGGCAAGATCGGTGTGGCTGGCATCAAACTCACCGCTGCCTTGAGCCAGGGTGACGCCATCCGCATCAAGGGGGCCACTACTGACTTCGAGCAGACCGTGGGCTCCATACAGATTGAGCATCAGAATATTGAGACCGCCAAAAAAGGCCAGGAGATCGGCCTCAAGGTCGCGGGGAAGGTGCGCCGGGGGGATACGGTGTACAAGGTAGAATAGTGGATGTCCTGCTGAAGGTCCGCCAGTCAATTGACCGACATGATCTCCTGGCTGGGGGCGGGACGGTGGTGGTCGGCGTCTCCGGCGGACCCGATTCCCTCTGCCTGTTGCACGTCCTGAACCGCCTGCGCGAGGTTTACGGGATCGAGCTGCACGTGGCCCACCTCGATCATCGCCTCCGTGGTGAGGAGTCAAAGAAGGATGCGACTTTCGTGGCTCGGCTGGCCGAGGAATGGGGATTGCCGGCCACCGTCGAGGCCCGCGACGTACCGAGGCTGGCCAGGGAGAGCAAACTGGCCATCGAAGAGGCAGCCCGCCAGGCCCGCTACTCGTTTTTGGCCCAGACCGCCCTGGCGGTGGGGGCGGAGAGAATCGCGGTAGGCCACCACGCCGATGACCAGACGGAGACCATCGTCATGCATTGGCTGCGGGGGGCGGGGTTGGCTGGCCTGCGGGGAATGTTGCCTCAGACCAATCTGGGACAGATGCGCCTGGAGGCCGCCTGGCCCGATCGTCCTCCCCTGCACCTTCAACTGATTCGCCCGTTGCTGGAGACATCCCGAGCCGAGATCGAAGCCTATTGCCGAGCGCATGGGTTGAAGCCCCGCTTTGATCTTTCTAACCTGGACACCACGTATTACCGCAATCGCCTTCGCCACGAGCTGATCCCCTACCTGGAAAGCTACAACCCCAACATCCGGCAGGTGTTGCGCCGTTCGGCTCAGGTCATCGGCGACGACTACAGCTTTTTGCAGGCCGAGTTGGAGCGCGTCTGGGGCGCGGTGGTCTCTTCGGAGTCGGAGGAGGCCATCACCTTCGATCTGGCCTGCTGGCGAGGCTTGCCTACCAGCCAGCAGCGTTCCACCCTGCGGGAGGCCATCCATCGCCTGCGCCGCTCCCTGCGTAACATCAACTGGATCCACATTGAGAACGCCCTGCCGGCCTTGAGGGCCAAGCCAGCGGGAACCCAGGTCACCTTACCCCAGGGCCTGATGCTCTCCATCGGCTATGACGATTTCACCGTAGCCGGCGAAGGTTACGTGCCCGAAGTGGACTGGCCGCTTCTCCTCGTGGAACGCCTGCCCGTGACAGTGCCGGGGGTTACAGAGCTTCCCGATTCTGGCTGGTGCCTTGAATCTGCCATCATTGAGCGGAAGGATTGTGGCGAGGAGTATCTGGGCAACCCCAATCCCTGGCAGGCGTTTCTCGACTATGAGGTGGCAGGTTCAGGGTTAATGCTGCGGCAGCGACAACCTGGCGATCGTTTCCAACCGCTGGGCCTGGGGGGCCACGAGAAGAGCCTCCACACCTTCATGATTGATCACCATATACCGCGCTCCCTGCGGGGTTTCGTTCCCATCGTGGTCTCGCCACGACACATCGTCTGGGTGGCCGGCTGGCGCATTGATGAGCGGGCCAGAATCACCGCTGCAACAGATCGTGTTCTGCATCTAGCCTTCCGCTCATGTCTTGACGTTTGACGTTTCATGTCTCACGGCTTCACGCTTTACGTTGTCGTTTGCCTTTTTCGCCAAAAGCGTGTAGAATAACCACGTCAACCACATAGTTCGTTCTCCGAGCCAGGCGACCTAAGGGTTGCAAGGGCCTATGGCGCATGGCCGCAGTGGGTGCCTGCATTTGGCAGAGCACCCCAACGGTACGGATGGAAACGTCCGTGCCCCCCGTCATTTGGAAAGGAGGACTGAAACCACTGTCTGTCAGCGCTCTCTTTCCATGGGGACGCTGTTTTTTGTTACATAGGATTCACGGTGAGAACTCATTCGGGTAACCGCAGGGTCGTTCTCATTGCAATACTGCTTGAGAGGTGGGGATAGATGAAGCAGGAAATCGCAGAGCGTATCAAGGCGTCATTGACCGAAGGCAAGTTGCCCTGTCCATCGGCCTTCAAAGTCGCACGGCGGTTAGAAGCCAGCCCCCAACAGGTGGGCGAGGTGGCTGATGAGCTCAACGTCAGAATCTCCCGCTGTCAATTGGGCCTCTTCGGCTACGGGTCCAACAAAGGCAAGGCGTTGGGGCCAGCACAGGGGGTTGGGGAGGGTTTGGAAGCCAGGATCAGGGAGAGGGTGGTTGATGGACGGCTACCCTGTGTAGTGGCCTGGGGCATTGCCAGCGAGCTAACGATGAAGCGGATTGACGTGGCCAGGGCGGCTGAGAGCTTGGGCATCAGAATCACTCAATGCCAGTTGGGGTGTTTTGCGTGAAACAACAACGGATTAGGAATAAAACAGATAAGAACACGAAATCCGTTCCTTTCTCAATCCGATGTAGTGTTGTTTGGACTATCGTGGCGTTGGTGCTGGTGCTTGCCACAGCAGTGGGCTGTGGATCCACGAGGAAGCCCATCTCACCGACATCAACCCCCAGGCCACAGAAGCTGATCCTGGCCACCACCACCTCCACCTATGACTCGGGCTTGCTGGACTATCTCCTACCCGACTTCGAGGCCCAGTACAATGCCCAGGTGGAGGTCATCGCCGTGGGGACGGGCCAGGCTATCAAGACTGGCGAGAAGGGCGATGCCGACGTCATTCTGGTGCACGCTCGCGCCAGGGAGGACAAGTTCGTGGCGGAGGGCTATGGTGTCAACCGCCAGGATGTGATGTACAACGACTTCGTCATCGTCGGGCCGGAGGATGACCCGGCCGGCATCCAGGGGATGACGGACGCAGCGACGGCCTTGGCCAGAATCGCTGAAGCCCAGGCTCCCTTCGCCTCGCGGGGCGATGAATCGGGCACCCACAGCAAGGAGAAAGCGATTTGGGAGAAAGCAGGCGTCGAGCCTGGCGACGACTGGTACCTCTCGCTGGGCCAGGGGATGGGAGCAACTCTGACTTTTGCCAATGAGAAAGGGGCCTATACCCTCACTGATCGGGGCACGTATCTATCTCGCCAGGAGGGATTGGAGCTGCCCGTCCTGGTGGAGGGGGATCCCATCCTCTTCAACCCCTATGGCGTCATCGCCGTTAATCCGGAGAAGCATCCCCACGTCAAGTATGAGTTCGCCATGAAGTTCATCGAGTGGCTCACCTCGGTGGGCGCCCAGGAAAAGATTGGGGAATTTGGGGTCGAAAGGTTCGGTCAACCCTTATTCTATCCCAACGCTACGAGATGAGGAAACACGGGGATTTCGAATTTAACTTGCGAGAGCTAGCGGGCTCCATGGGAGATTTTGGGACTCTCTTCCCCTTGGCCATTGGCTATATCGTGGTGAACGGGATCGATCCAGCAGGCCTTTTTGTGATGATGGGCTTGGTAAACATCGCTACTGGCCTCGTTTATCGCCTTCCTATGCCTGTGGAGCCCAAGAAAGTGGTAGCAGTGACGGCTATTACTCAAGGGTGGCCTGCCCCCATGGTCTACGCTTCCGGGTTAGGCCTGGGGATCACTTGGTTCCTGTTGGTGTTCACGGGCCTACTGCGCAAGATCGTGGAGTGGACTCCTCTCTTTGTGGTACGAGGTATCCAGTTGGCCCTGGGGGTGATGCTAGCCTGGCAGGGCCTTGAAATGATGCGTCCCGATCCATTGCTGGGGCTCTTGGCCGTCGTTATCGTATTGGCCTTGCGCGAGAATCGCTACGCACCAGCGGCCATTGTCCTCATGGCTCTGGGCTTGGTCGTTATCGGCTTGAGAGGAGAGCTGCCGCCCGCCTTGGAGCTAGCTATCACTTTGCCACCCTTGACAGTGCCGCGCCTGGAGGATGTGTGGAAGGCCATGCTCTTGGCCGGCTTTGCTCAAATCCCACTCTCCATCACCAATGCGGTGATCGCTACCGCGGCTCTGATCCGAGATTATTTTCCTGACAAGCCAGTTACCGAGCGGCAGTTGATGCTCAACATGGGCTTCATGAATGTTATCCCAACCTTCTTTGGTGGGATGCCCATGTGCCATGGCGCTGGCGGGTTAGCAGGGCAGTACTACTTTGGTGCCCGTACGGGTGGAACCAACATCCTGGAGGGCTTGATCGAGATCTGCCTGGGGCTCTTCTTGGGGAAGTCTCTGCATAACCTGCTGACTGCCTTTCCCTTGGCCGTTGTGGGCGGGATGATGTTCCTCGTCGGCATAGAACTGCTCAAGGTCGTCAAAGGGCTGCAGGGCTGGGGGGCACGGATAGCGGTTTTGACGGCAGCGGTCTCCTTGATCAGCAACATGGCCGTGGGTTTTGTCGTGGGAATGGTCGCTGCTTATCTTGTCCGGCACCTCCTCCACCGGGATGTGCTCTCGTGCGCCTGCCGTAAGCCTCAATTAGTCCAAATATAGGAGGTGATCTCCATCATCAACGAGATCGGACATGGTTTTATCCAAGCTTTTCAGCTCCTTGTCAGTTTAGACCCGGAGTTGATCCGCATTGTGAGTCTCTCTCTGCGGGTCACGGGGGCAGCCTTGCTCTTCAGTACCCTGGTTGGTATCCCTCTGGGCAGTTGGTTGGGATTGAGGCGCTTCGTTGGGCGACAGTTGGTGGTTGCCCTTCTCTACACTGGCATGGGGTTTCCGCCGGTCGTCGTCGGCCTCTTTGTCTACCTGATGTTGTCGCGCAGCGGCCCTTTGGGTTCTCTGGGCTGGCTTTTCACTCCGGCGGCCATGGTTGTCGCCCAGATGATCATTTCCCTCCCTTTGGTCTCAGGCTTCACCATGGCGGCGGTGATGGGAGTGGATCCCGACCTCCGTCAGCAGGTCCTCTCTCTTGGAGCGACCGACTGGCAGGCAACTCTGGCTGTTCTGAAGGAGGCGAGGGTAGGAGTCATGGTCTCGGTCATCGCTGGCTTTGGCAGCATCATCTCCGAGGTGGGGGCGGTGATGCTGGTGGGAGGCAACATCCAGGGCTCGACCCGGGTGCTGACCACGTCAATTGTGCTTGAAACGCGAAAAGGCAATTTCGACTTAGCTATTGCCTTGGGGGTTGTTCTCCTGTCGCTCACGTTTCTCGCCAACCTGGCCATGCTGCGTTTGCAGGGGAGGGCTTTCGAGCATGCATGACGACATAGCATACCGGCTGCACAAGGTAGTCAAGGCCTACGGCGGGGGAGAGGTTCTACACGTTGATAGCCTGGATATCCACTGGGGCGAGGTTTTTGGCATAGTGGGCCCCTCCGGCAGCGGCAAGAGCACGCTGTTGCGCCTCCTCGATTTCCTGGAGCCACCGACGGCGGGGCGGATACATTTCCACGACCACTCCGTCAATGGCGCTGGCTCGGTCCCCCTGACCATCCGGCGCCAGGTGACCACCGTCTTCCAGAAGCCTGTCCTCCTGAACACGACGGTTTACGGCAATGTGGCCTACGGCGTCAAGATTCGGGGGGAGAAAGAAGTGGAGGTCAAGGTCAACGAAGCTCTGGCGCGGGTGGGTTTGATGGAGTTTGCCAACGCTCCAGTTAGGACGCTGTCTGGAGGCGAGGCTCAGAGGGTGGCTTTAGCCAGGGCCATGGTCGTCGAGCCGCAGGTGCTCCTGCTGGACGAGCCGACAGCTAACCTGGATCCTTACAACGTGGGGCTAATCGAAGGCATCGTAGCCGACCTGAACCGCAGAAAGGGCACGACCATCGTCCTGGTTACTCACAACGTCTTCCAGGCCAAACGGTTGGCCCATCGGGTGGCGTTGCTCCTGGAGGGTAGGATCGTCGAGGTGTCCCCCGCCGAGCGGTTCTTCTCTTCGCCGTCCGATCCGCGCACCCTGGCCTTCGTGCAGGGGGAAATGGTTTACTAGGGGGAGTAGAGCTTGACTTCGGGCAATGGGGTAGTGCTTGGTGTTATAGGTGAACAGAGGGAGATGTTCGATCATCGCTTGTCCCTTCTATCCTGGCGTTGGTGGAGGCGCGGATTTCTTTGAGCCAGTTTCTCACATCCTCTTGGGTTTGCAGTTCAGGATGGTTCTCGTCGGTCCATGCACCTCTCGACTCCCGCAGAGCCTTTTGCTGCTTGAGCTGAAGGAGTCTCTGGGCGGTAGCTTCGGTGATGAAACTGCTGCGCTCGCGGGGGGGCACCAGCTCCCTCAGTTCGGCCAGGAGAGATGAGGGCAGAAGGACGTTGATCCGTTCTTTTTTCTCTACTCGTTCAGCAATAGACATATGAACACCTTCATTTTTACACACTTATTATACACAATTTTTATGGTTAGTCAAAATGCTCACAGGGTAGAGCTATATGCCATATTCAGATAGCTTCAATCGCCCCATCAGCTACCTGCGGGTTTCGGTGACCGACCGCTGCGACCTGCGCTGCGTCTACTGTATGCCGGCTGAGGGAATCCACTGGCGCCCTCACGGGGACATCCTGCGTTATGA
>CAZGKH010000003.1:0-3460 GCA_964525665.1 uncultured Anaerolineae bacterium
GGGCCTGGAGGCGTGCAGGAGTGGGGGGGTGTGGGGTCGGTATGGCGGTGGTGTTGGCGGGGGTGTGGGCGTGTGGGTGGTCGTTGGCGTTGGTGTGAGTGTTGGTGTGTCCGTCGGCGTTGGTGTATCGGTTGGCGTCGGCGTTGGGGTATTGGTGGGTGTTGACGTTGGCGTCAGTGTGTCCGTTGGGGTGGGCGTGATGGTCGGTGTGGGCGTATCCGTCGGCGTTGGTGTGTCCGTTGGCGTTGGCGTTGCAGTGGGCGTGGGTGTAGGGGTGGGCAAACCGTACTTGCTCACCCCACCACCATAGGTGCCGAACCAGATGTTCCACTCGTTGTCCGTAGCGATAGCGGTGACGTGATCATCCGCCAGCCCTGAATTTGAGGTATCATGGACCGTCCAACTAGCTCCATCGAACTCGTTCGCTCCGTGCCACCTGGTGCCGAACCACTTGTTCCCTCTCCAATCTACGGCAACGGCATTGACCTCGCTGCCTACAATGCCAGCAGCCCCAGCTACATAGGTTGTCCAGGTGCTGTCGTCGAATCGGCTCGCCGCCGCATTGATGCATTGGTAGAAGTCGCACCATTCATTGTAGCCGTCGGTACAACCTCCGAACCATTTCACATCAGGGCCCTCTACGGCGATGGCTCGGACGTGATCACTCGCCGGTCCTGAGCCTGAACGGTAGGTTGTCCAGCCCACTCCATCGAACTTGCTCACCCCGCCAGTAGAGGTGGCGACCCACACATTGCCGGAGTTGTCCACGGCGATGGCATTGATAGAGTTGGATTTCAATACAGAGTTTGAAGTATTATAGGTTGTCCAGGAACTCCCGTCGAACTTGTTCACCCCGTATCCCAATCCATCGTTCACCCTGGTGCCGAACCACTTATTGTCTTCTTGATCTACGGCGATAGCGGAGACCCATTTGAACGCCAGCCCGGAGTTTGAGGTGTCGTAGGTCGTCCAGGTGGTCCCATCGAATTTGCTCACCCCGTTAGCGGTGCCGAACCACTTGGTGCCCTCCGCGTCTATGGCGATGGCATTGACCCGCTTATGCACCAGTCCGGAATTTGAGGGATCATAGGTTGTCCAGATAGCCCCGTCGAACTTGCTGACCCCCCGATTCGTGCCGACCCACATGTTTCCATCGTTGTCCATAGCTATGGACAGGACGTAGTTAGATGCCAAGTCGGGGGCGGTATAGGTCTCCCAGGTGCCCGGTTGGGCTAGGGGAAGGTCAGCGACCTGGGATGACGATGAGGAAACCTGTTCGTTGCGAAGGCCGGAGCGGAGTTCGTTCTTCGAGCCTTCGACCGAGTTTGCACCGAGTGTGGTCGAGGTGACCGGAAAAGACTCCGTCGAGCCCCTCAGGATACCACGTTCAAGGGTGGTCAGAAGGGCCACTACAAGAGCAGACGCCACGATTAAGTACAGCAGTCTGGAGAGTATGGCCGTAATCCGTTTGATGGTTGGTCTAGTCATGTAAATCTCCTTTCGCAATCCAACGAGTGATTGATGGACTTTTTCAACTAACATGGTTGGGGAAAAGTACCCGTTTTTCCTACCCCATTTTACCACGTCTGGGCCGCTTGTGCAAACTTTGCCTCCTGGAGTGTAGGAGAGTTTGATCGGCCTGAAGGAAGTTTGACAATCTTTATCCTATCTTGTATAATTCTTTTGGAGCTAAGATCAGCTTGACAAAAACCTATTCCTTCAAGAGGACTTACGGATGTCTAAGGCTCGGTTCGCCTGAACACGGATTATGAAGCATTTCTGGAAGCCTAAGGGGCTGCACTGGCCTGTTTGGCAGCGAATTCTGCGCTGCTGAGTCAGGAGTGGTTTTATGTAGTTAATGAACTGCCCTATCAAGGTGTCAGTATTACATTCCAGTAAACGTCCGCCATAAGGCAGCAGAAGTCTCGGCTACTGTCCTCGGTATGTTTTAAGGGATAGGAGCCGAGACTTTGTTTTTTTGAGGAGAAGCAGACCTCGGGGAAACAATGACTACCGTCAGATGCCCATCACTGCTGGTGGTATGCGTGGCCATAAACTGCAAGGGGGGAAAGTACAAGCCGTGGAACAATCTTTGGTGATAATAGATGAATTGGTTGAAGAAGAGCAGGTTTCGTCGCCCATGGGGGAGTTAGCTGAGGAAGAGCAGGTTTCATCTCCCGTGGGGGAGTTAGCTGAGGAAGAGCAGGTTTCATCTCCCATGGGGGAGCTATTTGAGGACGAATACGACTATAAGCATCCGAAACGCGGCGGTATCCGCCAAGCTGTGGTGCTGTCCATCGAACCTCATCAGATAGTTGTAGATGTCAGGGCCAAGCGGGAAGGAATTGTCCCGGAGAGCGACCTCATGAGATTGGGAGAAAGTGAATTAGAGGCGATAAAAGTTGGCGATGAGATATTGGTCTATGTCCTCAGCCCCCAGAATAATGATGGAGACGTGATTGTTTCTGTGAATATGGCCTTGGTACATCAGGACTGGCTGAGGGCCGAAGAGCTCTTTAAGAGCGGCGAGGTCTACGAAGGGGAAGTAACCAATTGCAACAAGGGGGGAGTGGTTGTTTCCTTCGGCAGGATTTCGGGGTTCGTTCCGGCTTCGCAATTGGTGAACATGCCGCGTCGGCTATCCCAGGAGCGAAAGATGGCCAAGCTAGCTGAGTTTGTAGGAAAAACTCTGCCTCTGAAAGTCATCGAGGTTGATCGCAGCCGACGACGCTTGATCTTCTCGGAACGAGTGGCTCAGCGCAAATGGCGGGAGCAGCAAAAGCAACAGTTGTTGGACGAGATTTACGAAGGTGAGGTTCGACGGGGCACCATCAGCAGCCTGTGCAATTTTGGTGCTTTTGTTGATCTAGGGGGCGCTGATGGCTTGGTGCATATTTCCGAGCTCGCCTGGCACAGGGTACGGCATCCCAGCGAGGTGTTGAGCGTTGGCGATGAAGTTGATGTTTATGTTCTGCGCCTGGATCACGAAAAAGGGAGAATTGGACTCAGCATCAAGCGCCTGCATCCAGATCCCTGGACCCTGGCGGAGGATAATTATCAGGTAGGGCAACTGGTACAAGGCAGAATCACAAACATTGTTGATTTCGGAGCTTTCGCGCGCCTCGAGCCGGGGGTGGAGGGTTTGATCCATATATCTGAGTTGGCCGAGGGCAAAATTGCCCATCCCTCCAACGTGGTGAAGAAAGGCGACGAGGTGACCTTGCGTGTCATAAGCATGAACGTCGGACGACGACGCATTGGCTTGAGCTTGCGTCAGGCGCCACCTCCAGAAGAGCCGACTGAGGTCAGGGATGAACTGGAGCCTGAGCTTGCCCCCGACGATGAAGCGATGTCTGCGGAGGTGAAAGAAACGGTTGAGGAAATCGCTGCTCCTGAAGAGGAAGTGGTGGAGTTGAGCGAGGTCGAGGGCGAACTGGAACCGGAGCCTATGCCTGATGAT
>CAZGKH010000003.1:3560-24799 GCA_964525665.1 uncultured Anaerolineae bacterium
CAAGCGATCTCTGTGGAGGTGCAAGAAGCGGCCGAGGAAATCGCTGCTCCCGAAGAGGAAGCGGAGGAGTTGAGCGAGGTCGAGGGCGAACTGGAACCGGAGCCTATGCCTGATGATCAAGCGATGTCTGCGGAGGTGAAAGAAACGGTTGAGGAAATTGCTGCTCCTGAAGAGGAAGCGGTGGAGTTGGCCGAGCTCAAGGTAGAGTTGGAACTGGAGCTTGCACCCGACGATCAGACGGTCTTGGCGGAGGTGAAAGAAACGGTTGAGGATACCGCTGCTCCCGAAGAGGAGGCGGTGGAGTTGAGCGAGGTCGAGGGCGAACTGGAACCGGAGCCTATGCCTGATGATCAAGCGATCTCTGTGGAGGTGCAAGAAGCGGCCGAGGAAATCGCTGCTCCCGAAGGGGAAGCAGTGGGGTTGGCCGAGGTCAAGGTAGAACTGGAACTGGAGCTTACACCCGACGATCAGACGGTCTTGGCGGAGGTGAAAGAAACGATTGAGGAAATCGCTGTTCCCGAAGAGGAGGCGATAGAAGCTGGCGAGGAAGTGCCTCTGGCGGAAACTGACGAGGAGATGCCTCAGGAGAATTGATATGGAGAAGCAAGTTCTGGAGGCACTGCTTCAGCGAAGATATGCGCTTGGGGTTTTGATCCAGGCGCATGTTTTTGTTGACGCCAGAGCTTGATAAGGACGCTGATTTGTAGTATAATGAGCCGTGCTTGAGGAAGAGGCGACTCGTGTCGTTATATCAAGGGATGCACGATCAAGCTACTTGTTAGCGGTGGAAGTGGCAAACATGAAGTCTAGGAAGATATACCAGAGCCTGCGCTTCAAGATCACAGTTGGCGCAACTATGCCAGTGCTCGTCATATTAGCTATCTTTTCCTATCTGCGATATAGCAGCCATCGCGATTTGATGATGGATAACTTGAGGCTTTCAGCCGCCAACTTGGGAGAGATCATTGAAGGCAGCTTGCAACACTCTATGTTGACTAACGACTTCACCGAAGTCCAGGGGATAGTTGATGAGATTGCGGCAAGGGAAGAAGTCAAAGAGATTTTTCTACTTGACAGCAGGGGGCGGATAGTGATCTCCGCGGATCAGGGAAGAGTTGGGGCAATGCTGGATCTGAGCGACACCACCTGCCAGTCCTGTCACGAGCACAAAGCTGTGGATCGGAGCCTAACCTGTATCTTCGCTACCGATCAAGGGGAAAGGGTCTTCCGAAACCTGAATCCCATAGACAACCGAGATGATTGTCAGGGATGCCATGAGGCCAGTGAAGAGGTGCTGGGCATCTTGATCAGTGACTTCTCGATGGCAACTATTGACCAACATCTGGCCGCTGACCGCCGCAACAGCCTCCTTTGGTCAATTGGATCCCTCGCGGTGGTGATGGTAGTTGTTAACCTCGCCATGGACCGTCTGGTGGTCGGCAGGCTGGGGCGGTTTAAGGAGGCCATAAAATCGCTCGGCAAAGGCGACTTAGATCAGAGAGTGGCAATCAAAAGCAACGATGAGATCGGAGAACTGGCCGTTGCTTTCAACTACATGACGGAGGAGTTGCACAACAAAGAGATCCTCCGAGGGCGGCTTCTGGAAAAGGTCATTACTGCTCAGGAGGATGAGCGCCAGCGAATCTCCCGTGAGTTGCACGATGAGACAGGTCAGGCCATAACCTCGCTCATGGTGGGCCTCAAGGTATTGGAAGGGGCCACGTGCTTGGAGGAGGTTCGTGATACAACGGATCAACTGCGCGCCACGGCCGCCCAAACTTTGGATAGTTTGCACAGTCTGGCCCTGGAGCTCAGACCCAGCGTGCTCGATGACCTGGGCCTGGTGGCTGCCCTGAAGCGCTACGTGAAAGACTATGCCTTAAGCTTCGGACTAGATGCCGACTTCGAGACGGTGGGGCTTGAGGAGAAGCGCTTGACTCCTGAAGTGGAGACAACTCTCTACCGCATAGTCCAGGAGGCGCTGACCAATGTGGCCAGATATGCCGAGGCCAGCCAAGTGAGCGTGCTGCTGGAGCAGCAGAGGGGCTCAGTGATAGGCATCGTCGAAGACGATGGCCGGGGCTTCGACGTAGAGAGTGCTCTCACCTCAGGGCAGCCCACAAGATTGGGGCTTCATGGGATGCAAGAACGGGCTTCCTTGGTTGGCGGCAAGCTGACTCTGGAGTCCACGCCAGGTATCGGCACTACTGTATTTGTCGAAATCCCGCTGGACGACAGGCACTGAAAGGACATCGGCTGTGGAAAAGATCCGCATTCTTTTGGCAGATGATCACGCCGTGCTGAGAGCCGGCCTTCGCCTGTTGCTGGATGCCCAGGCCGATATGGAGGTTGTGGGCGAGGCCAGCACTGGAGAACAAGCCGTGGCTCAAGCCGAAGAACTGACCCCCGATGTTGTCCTTCTCGACATCACCATGTCTGGGCCGGATGGGTTGAACGCTGTCCAGAGGATCAAGGAGAGTAGCCCAGAGATCAAGGTACTGGCCTTGACAATGCACGATGACGAGAGCTACCTTCGTCAGGTACTTGAAGGAGGTGGGTCTGGTTACGTTCTGAAGAGAGCCGCCGACACCGAACTGCTGTCTGCCATACGGGCTGTGCATGAGGGGGGAACCTATTTGCATCCCGCTCATGCTCACATGCTTCTGAAAGGAGCTGAGGAGGATGATGAAAAACCCAAGGAAGCGAAGATAGGCAAGCGCGTTCGCCTCAGCAATCGCGAACAACAAGTGCTCAAGCTGGTAGCCTTTGGCTACACCAACAAACAGATTGCCAACAAGCTCTTCCTCAGCGTGAAGACGGTGGAGGAATACCGAGCGCGTATGCAGAGGAAGCTGGGGATAAAGGGCCGAGCCGAACTAGTGCGCTACGCCTTGCGAGAAGGGCTTCTCGTGAGGGAAGAGGCAGGAGAGTCGGCATCTGGCCAGTCGTAGATTGACAGTTTAGTCAGGGATTTCCCCGACATTGAAAAGGGCGAAATAGGGTTTTCCCCGCTAGACAGAGGCCGCCGGTAGTTGTATAATGGGTACTGTTGTAAATACCTAAAAAACTAGTCTTTTAGTGTTCATTTCCGGCGGTCTGTTATGAATACGGCTGCGAGGCCAAGTGCCTATCAACCGGAAGAAGGGGAATTCGTTAAGCAGGCTGAAGAGCAGCACTCCAATGACGCCACCCTGCCCAATGCTGAAGTTGAGAGACGGGCTAAGATTTTCAGCGCGCTGGGCAGTGAAACACGGTTGAAGATCCTGAGATTGCTTTTGAGCGGAGACTTGTGTGTATCTGACATTGTGGAAAGTGTCGCTGGGGCTGCCTCAACAGTGGCCCACCACTTGCGCATGTTGGAGGATGCCGGGCTCATTGCCAGTCGTCGCGACGGTAGGTCCACTTACTACACTATCCAGGAAGAAGAGTTGGCCAAGTATCACATCTTCGAGTAGGGGGCCTATCCTGGGAAAGTGCCAATCACTGACTGGTGGTAGGCGATCACTGGAACCAGAAACCGGCAGTGCGGGGTTTTATGATGGTAAAGTTTAGCAGGCGTGACTTTCTGAAACTGGCAGGAGTGGGAACGGCTACCTTTGGGCTGCTTAAACTCGGCCTGGGCCAAGCCAGCCTGGAGGCTCTGTCTCAGGGCGAAGGGGAGGATTTACTATTTACCCAGGTCGAGAGGTGGGTGCCAAGCATTTGCCAGTTCTGCCCTGCTGGCTGCGGAATCCTGGTCAGGGTGGTTGGGGGGCGCGCAGTCAAGATCGAGGGCAACCCCTTGAGTCCTAACAACCAGGGCAGACTTTGCCCCAAGGGTCAGGCCGGCTTGCAAATTCTATATAACCCTGATCGCATAAGAGGGCCGCTTAGGAGGGCAGGGGAAAGAGGAAGCGGTGAATGGCAATCCATATCCTGGGATGAAGCTCTCAGGCTGGTAGCCGGGAAACTGAAAGAGATGCGAAATGAGGGCCAGCCCCACACGCTGGTTTTCATGCATGATGCAAAGCCGGGGCCTATGCAGAACCTTATCACCAGATTCTGCCAGGCCTTCGGCACGCCGAACGTGGTGGAAGTATCGAGTAGTAGCGACGGCAGCAGTCCTTTGGCTAACTATCTGATGCAGGGCTGGAGGGCTCCCGCTGGATACGATTGGGAAAACACCAACTATCTCCTGAGCTTCGGTGCTTCCCTTTTAGAAGCCTGGCAACCATCGGTCAGGACGCTGCGGGCCTACAGCCGCCTGCGCAGAGGTCGGCCGGGCGTCAGGGCCAAGATCGTGCAGATAGAGCCCAGATTCTCGGTCACCGCGGCCAAGGCGGATGAGTGGATACCGATTAACCCAGGTACCAAAGGAGCCCTGGCCCTGGGTATGGCGCGGGTGATCATCGAAGAGGGGCTCTACGACAGGGGGTTCATCGAGAACCACGCCTTCGGTTTCGAGGATTGGACCGACGAGGATGGTGAGGAGCACATTGGGTTCAAGACCCTGGTGCTAAAGAGTTATTCGCCGGGGACAGTGTCAGCGGTAACAGGTATCCCCATAGAGACCATCAAGCGAGTGGCACGAGAGTTCGCTGCCACCAGACCGGCCGTGGCCATTGGCGAGGCAGGTTGGCAAACCAATGGCCTCTTTACCCAGATGGCCATCCACACCCTGAACGCCCTGGTGGGGTCCATTGATGTCTCCGGCGGGGTAGTCAAGCAAGACACCCCACCTTTCGCACCCTGGCCCGATACGGTGGAGGATGGTTTGGCGGACAAGGGACTATCCATGCCCCGCCTCGATCAGGCCGGTACCAAAAGCTACCCTCTAGCCAATGGGGTGTACCAGGCCCTGCCGGAGAGCATCCTGGCGGATGATCCCTATCCGGCCAACGCTATCTTCTTGTCCCGGGCCAACCCTCTCTTTTGCAGCCCTGATCCGGATCGGTTCTACGAGGCCTTCCAAAAAGTTCCCTTAATTGTCAGCTTCTCTCCCTTCATGGACGAGAGCACCTCATACGCTGACTTGGTCTTGCCTGACCACGTCTATCTGGAAAAGTGGGCGAGCGATGTGCTCATCCCCAGCCTGGGCTACCCTGTTCTGGGGCTGGGGCAGCCTGTGGTCCAGCCGCTTTACGACACGAAAAATACTGGCGACGCGCTAATCGAGCTGGCCAGGGGACTTGGTGGCCAGTTGGCTCAATCTTTCCCCTGGCCGAGCTTTGAGGAACTGCTACGTTTCAGCTTGAGGGGCATCTTCGAGGCAGGAAATGGTTCTAGCAGAGCTAAGACCTTCGAGCAGTTCTGGAGTGAATTCGGGGAGAGTGGAGTCTGGTCCGCCCCGCCGTATCGCTTCGGGGAGTGGGAAAGGGTATTGACCACCTCCTCGGGCAAGTTCGAGTTCTATTCACAGAACTTGAAGCGCGACCTCGAAACCCTCGCTGAAGAAGAGGCGGCTCAGAACGGCACGGCGGTTGAAGAGGCGATGGAGGAACTGCTCCAGGGGCTTGGCCTTCGAGCTCGAGAGGATGAACTATACATGCCCCACTACGAGTTCCCCAGGTGGGTGGGGGAAGAGAGCGAGTATCCTTTCCACCTTAATGTCTACGAACTGATGGCTCTCTATGATGGCCGAGTGGCAAACTCACCCTGGTTGCAGGAAATAGCCGGCTTGCACATCAAGGAAATGTGGGGCAATTGGGTGGAGATCAATCCTGAGACAGCACAAGAGCTGGGCATTGCTGATGGAGACTCGGTGTGGGTAGAGTCACCACTTGGGAGGATACAGGCCAAGGCCCGCCTCTACCCAGGGGCCATGCCTGAGGTGGTCAATATGCCCCTGGGCCAGGGCCACACGGCCTACGGCCGCTGGGCGAAGGGCAGGGGGGCGAACCCCAAGCGGGTCATTAGCAGCGAATACGATTATCTCGGTGGGCTGGCTGCCTGGTCATCCACGCGGGTGAGGATCTACAAGGCGTAGATGACCGAGAGAAAAAAGAAAAACAAATATCTCAGGTCTCCAAGGCCTGAGGTTCATTGATAGGGGAAATCACTCGTGCCTCGTTGGGGAATGGTCATTGATCTGGATAAATGCACGGCCTGTCAAGCCTGCACTGTGGCCTGTCTGGCCGAGAATAATGTGTCTTTCGCCGAGCCAGAAGATGCCGCCATGGGACGGGCTATCTTCTGGCAAGAGGTCATCAGCCAGGTAGAAGGGGAATACCCCAAATTGAGGGCCACCTTCATACCACGCCCCTGCATGCACTGCGACAACCCGCCCTGCGTCAAGGTCTGTCCCGTAGGCGCGACCTATAGACGGGAAGACGGCCTGGTGATGCAAGACTACGATCAGTGCATTGGGTGTCGGATGTGTATTGCTGCTTGCCCCTATGATGTGCGGTACTTCAATTGGCGTAATCCCCAATGGCCTGAGCCCATGGCCCGATATCTAAATCCAGATCAGGGCCCGCCCCAGCCAACCGGAGGCCGGGGAGGGCCGGATGTCAGGCCCCGCGGCGTGGTGGAGAAGTGTACCTTTTGCGCGCATCGCCTGGAAAAGGCGATGCGCAAGGCTGAAGAGGAGGGCCGGGAGCTGACCGATGAGAATCTCGTCCTGCTCCCGGCGTGCAATCAGACCTGTCCGGCCTCGGCCCGTTATTTCGGCGACCTGGATGATCCCAAAAGCACCGTCTCCCGACTGGCTGGAAGTGCACGGGCTTTCAGGCTGCTGGAAGAACTTGGCACCGAGCCGAAGGTGATTTACTTGAAAGAGGGGCGATAGCGTGAAGCACGAACTCATGGCTGGAAGATGCCACCATATACCCGCAAGTGAGCACTTGAAGAGAATTATGAAACTCCGTTATCAACTTTGTACTGCCCTAGTGTTGGCTCTGATTATTCTCTTCTTCACATCCATAGCCCGCGCCCAACCGCCTGTCCCTCACCCTATCGAGGGAAGGGACGATTGCCTGGCTTGTCATCAGGCTGGTGTGGTGGGCGCACCACGAGTGGCCGCTGACCACGTAGGACGCACCAATGAAACCTGTGGCCAGTGCCACCACCCAGTAGGGATGGGACCGGTCGGAGTGCCACCTGTTCCTCATCCGCTGGAGGGAAGGGATGATTGTCTGGCCTGTCATGAGACAGGTGTAGGCGGCGCCTCACAAGTGCCCGCCGACCATACAGGGCGGGCCAACGAAACCTGTGACCAGTGTCACGCCACGGTCAGCACCACACCGGTGGCAGCGCCACACATCCCTCATCCTCTCGAGGGAAGAGGCGATTGTCTGGTTTGTCACCAGGAGGGTGTAGGCGGCGCACCACCAGTGCCGGCTGACCATGCAGGACGCACCATTGAAAGCTGCCGTCTGTGCCATGTCGCCCCCGACATTGCACCGACGCCAGTGCCTCCCATTCCCCATCCCCTGGAAGGGCGGGAAGCATGCTTGATGTGTCACGTGGCCGGAATCGAGACTCCGCCAGGGATCCCTGAGGATCATGTTGGACGCCCGAACGAGACCTGTCAGACCTGTCACCAACCGCCCGTGGTCGTGGTGGTGACGCCTACTCCACCACTTATCCCCACCCCCGTTCAGCACCCGGAGGCTCCAGGTGAGAATTCCTGCCTGGAGTGCCACAGAGGACTGGGGGGAAAGTATTTGGACATAGCCAACCAGTGGGAGGGAAGCATCCACGCTGCCCAAGACGTCACCTGTGCCGACTGTCACGGTGGCGACCCGGGGGCCAATGAGAAAGTTGCTGCCAAATCAACGGAGGCTGGCTACATCGGCGTGCCCGATAGAACCGCTATCCCATCACTATGTGCCTCTTGTCACGCCGATCCTGAGGAAATGCTCCTCTATGGGTTGCCGGCAGACCAACTGCGCGAGTACCAGAAAAGCGTGCACGGGCAGCTCCTGGCCCAGGGAGACGAGAACGTGGCCACCTGCTTCGACTGCCACGGCGGTCATGCTACTCAGGCGATTGATAATCCCAAATCCCGCGTCTATCCCAGGAACCAGCCAGTTACTTGTGCCGCGTGCCATGCCGACCAGGAGCGCATGAAGCCTTACGGCGTTGCTACTGACCAGTACGATTTGTACCAGAAAAGCGTGCACGGACGTGCTCTGATGATACATGGGAACACGGAGGCCCCTTCCTGCCCGACCTGTCACGGTAGCCATGGAGCCTCTCTGCCCGGCTACAGTGAGGTGCTAGATGTATGCGGGCAGTGTCACTCTGCCTCGGAGGAGTACTACCTGACAGGTGGGCACCGCCGTGGCCGGCAGGAGGGATCTGAGACGCCGCGTTGCACCACCTGTCACGGTCGCTACGATGTAGAGCTTGCCAGCCTGGATCTCTTTGTAGGTGACGAGCCACGCCACTGCGATTCTTGCCACTCCTCTGACTCGCTGGAGGGAAGAGCTGTTGATGAGATATACCAGATTCTGGCCGGAGCAAGCCAGGCTCTTCAAACGACGAGAGAGGCCCTGAGTGAGGCCCAGACGCTGGGGATGGGCCTTAACGAGGAAGAGGCCAGGCTGGATGAGGCCAGGGCCAGGCTCGCTGAGGCCGCAGCGGTGCAGCACACAGTACAGTTGGAGACCGTTAAAGAGAAGACCGATGAGGTTGAGTCCATCAGCGTTGAGGTACAGGAGGCGGTAGAGAAGGCCATTGCCAGAAGGGAACGGGAGCAATTGCTGCCAGGGGGAATAACTGCTGTCGTTCTCGCGCTGGGCGGCGTTGTTCTCGTTGTGCTCAGACGACGACGGGCAAGGGGTGGTTGACATGGCAGGTGTTATGGCTGAGGAAGACAAGGTATTGCTCCGACCTATGGTGCGCACTGGCCTGCGATTTTATCTGCTGGTGGCGGCCTTGCTTACCATCATTGTCTGGGGCTTCTCCGCTTACTATCGCCAGTTGACTGAAGGGCTGGGGGTCACTGGCATGAACAGGCCCGTTTTCTGGGGGATGTACATCACCAATTTCGTGTTTTTTATCGGGATCAGCCATGCCGGTACGTTGATCTCGGCCATCCTGCGGGTCACCCAGGCGGAGTGGCGGAGACCCATCACTCGCGTGGCAGAGGCTATCACCCTCTTTGCCCTTCTCATCGGAGCATCTCAGGTTATCATTGATCTGGGCCGACCGGACAGGATGATAAAGTTGATCACCCATGGCCGGTTCCAATCGCCGTTGCTCTGGGATGTGACCTCCGTCACCATGTATCTATTAGGCAGCATCACCTACCTCTATCTACCTCTGATCCCTGATTTGGCCATTCTGCGAGACAATCTGGGAACGGAAGCCCCGACCTGGCGGAGGAGACTGTACCAGATTCTCTCCCTGGGCTGGCAAGGTAATGCTGAGCAGTGGCGGCGGCTGGAGAAGGGCGTCAGCATCATGGCCGTCTTGATCATACCAGTGGCCGTTACGGTTCACACTGTTGTGTCGTGGATTTTCGGCATGACCTTGCGGCCCATGTGGCATACCACCATTCTGGGGCCCTACTTCGTGGTTGGTGCTATCTTCTCGGGTATCGCCACCCTCTTTATCGCCATGACCATCATGCGCCGGGTCTTGCACCTGGAGGCGTATATCACTGCCAAGCAATATAACTACCTGGGGCTGCTTCTGCTGGTCACGAGCATTTTCTGGTTCTATTTCACCGTCGCCGAATACCTGACTACTTTCTACGGTGCTCTCCCCGACGAAATGACTGTACTTCTGTCCAAGCTCGTCGGAGAGTTCAGGTGGCCCTTCTGGGTCATGGCCTTGTGCAACTTCGTGGTGCCGGTGAGCATCCTGATCTGGAAGAGGGGCCGGGGAGTAGTTGGCACCTTCATCGCCTCTGTGGCCATTAACATCGGGATGTGGCTGGAGCGGTTCACCATCGTGGTGCCCACCCTGACCCGACCCCGGCTTACGTTCTACGGTGTAGGAATCTACCGCCCGACTTTGACCGAATTGGGCCTCTTCGCTGCCTCAGCAGCCACCTTCATCCTGCTGTTCACGCTATTCTTCAAACTGTTCCCGGCCGTTTCCATCTGGGAGGTGGAAGAGGGCAGAGAGATAGAAGCAGCCAAACAAGCTGTGGCCAGGATGGTCACCTCATCCGAGCCACTGGCTCGCTAGATTAAGTTGAGTGGAATGAGCGATTTGGTAAGTACATTGGGCAAGATATTCACACAGACCGGCTATGGTGGAGACATCCTACTCATCGTACTCTTCACCTGTCTGGCCTTCTACGGCTCCCTGATTGTCTGGATCGTACGAGGAAGGGAGAAATAGGTTTGATTATTCACTTGCTCCCGCTGGACCCTGGCCCAGTGGTCTTGACGGTCTATCGTGACTCTGGAGAAGCGTGAGTTCACGGTTTAGCGAAATTCCCTGGCCCTGGCTCAACCAGAGAGGATAGGGCCACCGGCCAGGAGATAGAAAAAGAGAACAAAACCAAAGGAGGAAAGGGATAATGGCTACAATTATTGGACTACTTCCCTGGTTCGGGCTGGGCCTGGTAGCAGTTGTAGCGATCCTTGGTCCGGCCATCAGGATCGTGCAGCAGTACGAGCGTGGTGTGGTGCTGCGCTTCGGCAAGTTGGTTGGCACCAGAGAGCCCGGCTTCAACCTGATCATTCCGTATGTGGACCGCATGATCAAGGTTGACATGCGTACCCTGACCTGGGTTCTGAAGGAGCGTCAGGAGATCATCACCCGGGACAACGTGACTGTCCACGTGGACGCCGTGGTGTACTTCAACATCTTTGATCCGGTGAAGGCCGTGCTAAACGTAGAGGATTACAAGACGGCCACCGAGCAATTGGCGTTGACCACCCTGCGGAGTGTCCTGGGTCAGTCGGATCTGGACGAGCTCCTGGCGCATCGAGACCGGGTCAACGAACGGCTGCGGGACATCATAGACGAGCACACCGAGGACCCCTGGGGTGTGCGAGTCAGCCTGGTCGAGGTCAGGGACGTGTTGTTGCCCGAGGACATGCAGCGAGCTATGGCCAGACAGGCCGAGGCGGAGCGGGAGAAACGGGCCAAGATCATCCACGCCGAAGGTGAGTATGCAGCGGCTGAGACTTTGAAGGGAGCAGCGGACGTCATGGCCTTGCAGCCGATCACGCTGCAGCTCAGGTATCTCCAGACCCTGACCGAGATGGCTGGCGAGAAGAGCGCCACCATTATCCCCTTGCCCCTCGACTTGCTGGGCAGCATCGCGCAGGCTCTGAAGGGAGCGGGTTCGCAGGGAGAGGGAAGTGAGTAGGACTCCCCACAGCTTGCGGTAGGGATGTGAGCTGTGGGCGCGTTTCACCCTGCTCAACCGATGGCCTGTCGGTAGACTCAGTGGATCCAGATTCTGAGCAGAGCAGGCTCCCACGCCCGCGAACCGGCGGCATGGGAGCACTTGTCCTGGACGGTCAAGTACAGGGCCGCCTCTGCTGGAAATCTTGGATCTACTGAGACTGATGCCGCCGGCGGCTTGACACCATCGGTCATTTGAGTATAATGGACTTTGTTGAGATGTGCCACAGTCGGACCTTTAGCCTCTTCGCTGACTTCGGCAGTGGAGTCACCCAAATAGTCATACCTGGCGGTACAACTAGCTAAGGAACAATTAAATTAATTATGGACGAGGGAACAGCACAGACCAAATACCGGGTGCAGTTGCCCGACCTTGACTACTACCGCCGCACCATCAAGTGCCAGGCGGGTTGTCCGGTGGGCACCAACGCCCGCGAGTACGTGATTGCCATTGCCGAGGGAGACTACGAGCGGGCCTACCTCATCGCCCGTCAGTGCAACCCCTTTGCTTCGGTCTGTGGGCGGGTGTGTCAAGCCCTATGTGAGGTAGAGTGCCGCCGAAACGACTTTGACGCGGCCATTTCCATCCGGGCCCTGAAACGCTTCGTGACCGAACGACACGGGGTGGAAGCGGGGGGCTACACGGCAGCAGATACTGCCTCTCTGCTGGAGAAAGCAGCCGGCGACTCGACCACGGTCCACGATCTGCGGGCCCTGGGGGGGCTGCTGACCCACCAGGGAGGGAATGGCCGGAGACAGGGTAAGGTGGCCATCATCGGCTCAGGGCCGGCCGGGCTCTCCGCTGCTCACGATCTGACCCTCATGGGCCATCGCGTGACCGTCTTCGAGGCCTCCGATGTCCCCGGCGGGATGCTGCGCCTGGGCATCCCCCCCTATCGCCTGCCCCATGATCTGTTGGAAGCGGAAATCCAGGTCATTCTTGACCTGGGCGTGGAACTGCGACTCAATACCCCTCTGGGTGCAGACCTATCGTTGGCCGATCTCAAAAAACAGGGGTACGAGGCTATCTTTGTCGCCGTCGGGACGCACAGGAGCCGTGATCTGTACATTGATGGGGCGGAACTGGACGGGGTGCTGCGAGCCACTGATTTTCTGCTCAACGTCAACCGGGGCTACCGGGTGGATCTAGGCAACCGGGTAGTGGTGGTGGGTGGTGGCAACGTGGCCTTGGATGCGGCACGCACCGCCCTGCGCCAGGTAGACGCGGCAGTGGAGCCGCAGGAAATACAGATGGCCCTCGCTGCGGCCCGTGCGGCACTACAACAAGTGGTGGAAGGCGATCTGGAGGCCGAGGACGCCATCACGGCTATGGACGCTGCCCGTTCGGCGATGCGACTGGGGGCGACGGAGGTGAACATCCTCTACCGTCGCTCCCGGGCCGAGATGCCGGCCAGCGATGAGGAGGTGGCCGAGGCAGAGCACGAGGGCGCGCGCTTTCTCTATTTGACCAACCCTGTCCGCATTCTAGGAAATCCTCATGTTACCGCCGTGGAGTGTATCCGCATGGAGTTGGGCCCCCCCGACGAGAGTGGCCGTCGCCGACCTCTGCCTGTCCCCGGTTCCGAATTCATCATGGAAGCCGACTCGGTCATTATGGCCATCGGCCTGACGCCGGACCTGTCTTTCCTCCAAGAGGAGGACGGCGTCCAACTCACCCGTCAAGGGAACATTGCCATTGACCCCAAGACAATGGCCACCACTGCTCCTGGTATCTTCGCTGGCGGTGATGTGGCCGCCGCCGGACCGCGTATTATCATCCAGGCCGTGGCCGACGGCCTGCGGGCGGCCCGTGCCATTGATGATTACCTGCAAGGGCAACTGGCTGAGGTGCGGGCGCGAGGGACGATGACCGTCCTCGAGCCTTACGCTATGCCTCTCAACTACCAGAAGATCCCCCGTCGCCCCCCGCCTACCCTGCCCTTGGAGCGGCGGGTGGGCATCGCCGAAGTGGAGCTGGTCTACCCTGAGACCCAAGCCCGCGAGCAGGCCAGCCGCTGCCTGCGCTGCCATATCCAGACCGTTTTTGACGGTGAGAAGTGCATCCTGTGCGGTGGCTGTGTGGACGTCTGTCCGGAGCGCTGCCTCAAGATGGTTCCGCTGGATAGGATAGCGGGCGACGAGAGCCTGGCCCATCTGGTGGAAGCCCGTTACGGAATCCCTTGGGCGGAGCTGCCACGGGGTGTGGGCACGGCCATGATCAAAGATGAGATGCGCTGCATCCGCTGCGGGCTATGTGCCAAACGCTGCCCGACGTCCGCTATTACTATGGAAGCGCTGAGCTTTGTCGAGGAATACGTGCAGGAATCAGCACCGAATTTCACGAATTAACACGAAGAAAAGAAAACAAATCAGTGAAATTAGTGTAATTCGTGGCAAAAAAGGAGATGAGTATGGCAAGGAAGCTTCTCGACCGCGTCGTGCACGGGGTCACCAACTCGCGGGTATGGCGCTCTTTCTTTCGCCACGGGCTGCCAGACAATGACCTCGATCGCTCGCTTACAGTCACCAGCAGCTTTTTCTTGCACCTGCACCCGGTGCGGGTGCGCCGCTCGGGCTTGAGGTTGACCTACACCTGGGGATTGGGAGGGATCACTTTCCTCCTGCTCCTGGTGCTGGGTGTGACTGGGGGGCTCCTGATGTTCTATTACGTACCTTCGGTGGAGCGGGCTTACGACGACATAGTGGCCATCCAGTCCGCGATTCCCTTCGGCGCCCTGGTCCGCAACCTGCACCGTTGGGCAGCCGAGGGAATGGTGATTTGCGCCTTCTTACACCTGTGCCGGGTGTTCTACACAGGAGCGTACAAGCCGCCCCGCGAGTTCAACTGGGTGGTAGGCATCGTGGCCGGGCTGATAACCCTGGCCTTCAGTTACACGGGGTATCTGTTGCCCTGGGATCAACTGGCCTACTGGGCTGTCACGGTGGGAAGCGAGATCGCTGGCTACACCCCCGTCCTGGGTTCGCAAGTGCGCGCCATACTGTTGGGAGGCCCCGCGGTCGGCCAACCGGCCCTCATCCGCTTCTACAACCTCCACGTGTTCATCCTATCCTTCATCATGGTTATCGTGCTAGGCATCCATTTCTGGCGGATACGCAAGGACGGTGGCATCTCAGGGCCGCTGGGTGAGGAGGGCTGACGCTAATGAGAATGGCAGACGAGAGACAAGACCCCCTTCGACAAGCTCAGGACTCTGCGGAGATCTTCCCCGCTGATCCGGACAAGACCTACGGCCTGATGGAACTGGCTCGGGGAACCTCACCGCTGGTAGCTAAAGAGCCTGAGGATACGGTGATGACCTTTCCCCACCTGGTCATCATCGAAGTCCTGGCCGTTCTGGTGGTAATGGTTCTGTTGCTGTTCCTTTCCACTGTGCGCGATGCCCCGCTGGAGGAAATAGCCAATCCCGACATCTCCCCCAACCCGGGCAAAGCGGCCTGGTACTTGATCAGTGCGCAGGAGCTGATCCTGCACATGCACCCCACCTTGGGGGGCGTCATGATTCCGGCCCTGGTCATCTTGGGCCTGATGATCATACCGTTCGTTGACCACAGCCAGGAAGGGGTTGGACGTTGGTTCAGCTCAGAACGGGGAAAGCGTATCGCTCTCTACACAGCCCTGGCTACGCTGGTCATCTTGCCTACCCTGATTCTCCTTGACAGTCATATCGGCGATAGTCCGGCGATCTCCCGGCGGTTATTGCCCGCGACCATTCCGGCCTGGGTCGCGGGGACCATCATTCCCTTGGGGATCATGGTAGCGCTGGGAGGACTGTTGGGCTTTGTGCTGTGGCGCATTTCTGCCTCTACGCGGGAGGTGATGATCGCTCTCTTTACGGTTTTCATCGCCAGTGTCATCGTTCTCACCATCATCGCTCTGGTCTTTAGAGGGCCGTACATGCACATCTACTGGCCCGGCAGATGGCCAGAGGTACATTGAGAGATTTCGGAAAGCTCTTGGAGGGAAAGCAGTGAGCGAGAACAGGTTGATCGGGGGCGCGGTCAGAGACCGGCCCCAGCAGCAGGGAAAAACGATTTCAAGGCGCAGATTCTTTCTTTATGCCTGGGGGGCGAGTGTCCTGGCTGTGATGGGTGAGGGAGTGGTTATGCTCCTAAGATTCATTCAGCCTAGGATGCAAGCGGGGGTATTTGGTGGCAAGTTCAAGGCTGGTAAGCCCGAGGAGTTCCCTGTAGGTTCGGTGACCTACATCAAAGCGGGCCGATTCTACATCTCACACCTGGAGGAAGGGGGATTCCTGGCCATGTACCGCAAGTGCCCTCATTTGGGGTGTGTGGTTCCCTGGCTGGACAGCGAGGGACAGTTCAACTGTCCCTGCCACGGCGCCCTCTTCAACAAGAAGGGAGAGGTCCTGGCCGGGCCCTCACCTCGACCGCTAGATCTGTTCCCTCTGGAGATCGTCGAAGGGGAGATTATAGTGGACACGAGCAGGCCCATCCTCCGGGAGCGGTTCGAGGAATCTCAACTCATGTCATGACAGGGGGCAGGCCCAGCTCGCCATCCAGTTATTGGACACTGGCGTTTTGGCTCGTAGTGACGACTTCAGTCGTTGGTGGCGGGGCAAAAGCCACTGAAGTGGCAACTACGAACCCACACCTTGGGGACAATCGAGCAGATTCCACAAGATATGGTAGGGTGAAAATTCGCCAGACTCCAGCAGTTATTATGATGGGGGTTGGCGCTGGTGAGTTTGTGCGGATGGAGGAGAGAACATCATGAATGGTATTGACAGGAAGATAGCCCTGGCTTTGTTCTCCACGTTGGTCCTAGCCGTTTTTTCCCTCGTTTATTGGCTGAACGAGCCAACTCGCATGGCGGCGGCCAACGAGGGGTTCCGACTCCGGGCTGTGGCTCAGGGAAGGGAACTATACGCCGAAAACTGTGCCATGTGTCATGGGGCCGAAGGACAAGGAGTGCCCAAGATAGGAAGCACGTTGAATTCCAAGGGGCTCCTTATAGCCATGGATGATGCCGCCCTGCATGACGTCATCCGTGATGGCCGGCCCAATACAGGGATGCCGGCCTTTGGCGAGGAGCACGGCGGCCCTCTGATCGAGCATCAGGTCAATGAGTTGACCGCTTTCATCCGGAACTGGGAGAGCACGGCCCCTACCCTGCCCAGCAAGCCTGAGGAAGAGCGGAATGAGAGGATAGCCCGGGGGGTTGAGCTATATACGGCTACCTGTGCAATGTGTCACGGCGAGAGTGGTCAGGGAGGGATCGGACGTACTCTGAACTCCGAGGAATACCTGACCGCGTTTGACGATGCCTACCTTACGGAGGCCATAGCGAGTGGCCGTCCCCGGAAGGGGATGCCCACCTGGGGCAAGGTCCTGTCCCCCCGTCAAATCGGGGACCTGGTGACCTTCATGAGGGACTGGGAGGAGGGGAGCTCCCTGTATGTCCGGTATTGCAGTTTCTGCCATGGGGTGCTGGGCCAGGGCGGGCCAAATCCCAACAATCTGGGCGAGATGGTCCCGGCCCTGAACTCCAGCGAGTACTTGGGAACCCACGACGATGATCACATCCGACAGACCGTGATGGAGGGAGTGGAGGGAAGAGGCATGCCGGCGGCCCCACTGTCCGAGGTTGAGGTGGACAAGGTCGTGGAGTTTCTCAGAGAGTGGAGGGAGGCCCTGGCCGGGCTCGGCGGGGCGGAGATGTACAGCCGGTACTGCGCTACCTGTCACGGATCGAATGGCGAAGGGGGAGCCAACCCCTTCAACCCCAGGGAGAGCGTCACCACTTTGAATTCCCAGGACTACCTGAGCAGCCATGACGATGAGCACCTCTATCGTAGCATCGCCGAAGGGATAACAGGCACAGGGATGGTGGCCTTGTCGCAGCAGGAAGGCGGCCCCTTGTCCGATGAGGAGATCAACCGACTGGTTGCGTTCATCAGAGGCTGGGAGACTGGTGCGCAAGCTCAGCCCACCCCTGCGCCGGAAGCGACGCCGACGGCTGTACTGCCAACTGTGGGGGGAGATGCAGATAGGGGTGTAGAGTTGTTTGCGGCCAACTGTGCGCCCTGTCACGGCTCGGAGGGCCAGGGAGGGGCGGTGGCCAAAGAGCCTCTGAACTCAGCCGAGTTCCTGGACAGCCAAAGCGACGATGATCTACGCCAGACTATCTCCGATGGGGCGGGAACGGCCATGCCTGGCTTCGGAGGCAGGTTGACAGCTCAAGAGATAGCGGACATAGTAGCCTTTTTCAGAAGCTGGTAACCGTCCTTAATCAAACCACTAGACTCGGTAGATCCAAATTCTGAGCAGAGCGGGACCCCACGCCCGCGAATGGGCGGTAGCGTTCGCGGCATGGGAGCACTTGTCCTGGACGGTCAAGTACAGGGCCGCCTCTGCTGGAAATCTTGGATCCACTGAGTCTGGAAATCAAAGCATAAAGGAGGCTGATGATGACTGAAGAGAAAGTATCCCCTGTGACGAAAATCTCCAGGAGAGAGCTTCTTTCCTACGCCTGGGGAGCGGCCATAGCCTTCTTTCTGGCCGAGGTAGGGGGAATCACACTGATTTTCTCCATGCCCCGCGTCAAGGAGGGTGAGTTTGGCGGCCGTTTCGAGGTGGGCAGAGTTGACCGTTTCGATGAGGGATCGGTGACCCTTTTCCGGGAGGGGAGATTTTTCCTGGTGCGTCAAGGGGAGGAGTTCACGGCCCTCTATCAAGTATGTACCCACCTGGGTTGCCTTGTGCGTTGGGATGAGGACAGTCAGGCCTATAGTTGTCCTTGCCACGGCGCGAAGTTCACTCAGGATGGAATTTATATCAGCGGGCCACCTCCGCGCTCTCTGGACCGCTTCGCTGTCGAGGTCGTAGATGGGCGCGTGGTGGTGGACACTGGTCAGCGCATCACCGGTGCGCCGGCATAGGTTAGGAGATTTGAAAGCCATGAATTGGAAAAGAATCCGAGAAAGGATCAATGAGACGGTGACGGCCATTGGGGCTGGCATGAGCATGAAGGACATCCGCGAGATGCTGCGGGGTGAACCACCGAGCAAGCGCCCCAACCCTCGCTTTCGGGTTCACACTACCAGCTTCTGGTTTCACATCCGGCCTCGTTGGTATCCCAAAAGTGCCACCAGATTCACCTATACCCTTGGCCTGGGCTGGATCAGCGTCTTTCTGCTGATCATTGAGGGCATAACGGGACTGATCTTGATGATCCCCTACACCCCCTCGCCGGACAGGGCCTATTTCGACATGCTGAATATCATCGGGGGAATCTCTTTCGGCGATCTGTTGCGTGATATCCATCGCCTGGCCGCGGAGGGCATGGTCATCAGCGTCGTCCTACACGCCGCGCGGGTCTTCGTCACCGCCTCTTACAAACGTCCTCGCACCTTCAATTGGGTGGTGGGCATGGTTGCGGGCATCATCACCCTGATCTTCAGTTACAGCGGCTATCTGCTCACCTGGGATCAGATCGCCTACTGGGCCATCACCATCGGCAGCAGCATGGCGGAGACGGTGCCTCTCATCGGCAACCAGCTCATTCTCCTTCTCCGTGGTGCACCCGAGGTGGGAGCTGCTGGGTTGTTGCGCTTCTACACGGCGCACGTAGTCATCCTGCCCATCGCTATCGTGGGTATGCTCGGAGTCCACTACTACAAAGTGGTGCGCCAGGGCTTCTCCAAGCCGCCGGCGTTGGAGGAGGAACTGAAGGGGAAAAAAGAGGAAAGGGTTCCTTTCCTGCCCAACATCCTCGTCCGTGAGGCATTGTGGACCGTGGTCGGCATCTTCATTCTGGTCGTCGTAGCCGCTTTTCTGTGGAACGGTCCCTTGGAGGATCATGCCAACCCCTACGTCACCCCGCTGCACGCCACGGCGCCCTGGTATTTCCTGTGGGTGCAGGGACTCATTAAGCTGCCCAATGTCTTCGGACCCGTCGAGGGAAAGTTCGTCTGGGGTGTGGTGGTGCCCGCTCTTGTGTTTGGCTTCCTCTTCGCCTTGCCTTATATTGATCGAAATCCCCACCGCCGATGGCAGGATCGCAAGCTGCTTCTCGGCATTGGTGGGCTTTTCGCCCTGGCCCTGGTCATCTTGACCTATATGGGCACGCCGAACTACGGGCTCAGCACCCCGCCGGCCGAGGCCATCATCGTGGAGTTCGCTCCCGGCGACCGAGAGGGTCGAATCCACGAACTGCCGTATGAGGCGCTGATTGACGGCACCTACGACACGAGTACCCTCACCGCTTCACCCCCTGCCTCATCTCTTGAGGAATTCCTGGCCGCACTTAAAGCCAGGATTGAGAGCGAGGAAGGATTGCCTGACGGACGGGCAGAATTAACAATCCGTGCCTGGCAACGGGACCTGAAAAAGGTCAACCTGACCATCAGTTGGGCGGAGGAGGGCCAGACGGTGAGCAGAGCCGAGGATGTCTATATCCATCGTGAGGCTCGTTAGTAGGGGAGGTACTTAGATGCTGAGGAATCTAACGCTTGGTTTGATCTTCACCATGGCCATTGTGGTCATCATCGCCGTCATTTGGGTTAGCGAGCCGGATCGAATAGCTTCCGAGGCCGAAAGACAGGCGGCGCGTTCTATCGAACGGGGAGCAGCCCTATTCGGCGGTTACTGTGCTGGATGCCATGGGCTGCAGGGAGAAGGGGTAGCCGGCCTGACTCCTCCCTTAAACGTCGAGGATCTGTGGGCGGGACGGGCTGACATTCAGTTCTACGGCACTCTCCACGATTACCTGTTTTTGACCAGCGCGGCCGGCCACACGAAGTTTGGCATGCCTGCCTGGTCTGATGACTATGGCGGCCCCCTACGCGGTGATCAGATCGAGGATCTGGTGCGGTTTATTATGAACTGGCAAGGCCGCCAACCGGAAGGGGTCAGGCCCGGGGCTACCCCCACGCCGGAAGCGGGCCCTGCCAAGGAGGTGCCGACTCCGCCTCGGAAGGCCGATCCAGTCAATGGCGCTGCGCTCTTCGCCAACTGGTGCGCTGCCTGTCACGGTTCCGGTGGGGATGGAACGAACCTTGGCCCTCCCATTAACCGCGCGGGCGTGCTGGCCAAGGACGATGATTTCCTGCGGGCCATCGCCAGTGAAGGCATCCCCGGTACGTCTATGATCGCTTTCAAGGAACGGCTGACCGCTCAAGAGATCGAGGATGTCATGGCCTTCGTGCGCACCTGGGAACCGAGGCCGCCGGCAGCAGCGGGAGAAGGGGATCCGGCCCGGGGAGCCACCCTGTACGCCGGCAACTGCGCTCCCTGTCATGGCGCCGGTGGCGAAGGGGACGCCCTGGCCCCTCCCTTGAACCTGACTGATGTGCTGGTCAAGGAGGACGACTTCTTGCGCACCATCATCCAAGAGGGCATCCCTGGCACAGCTATGATTGACTTTGGGACCCGGATGAGTGCCCAGGGCATTGACGACATCATCGCTTTCATGCGTACCTGGCAGCCGAAGGCTCGACCCCGGCCGGGAGAGGGTGATGCGGCCAACGGAGCTGAGATCTTCGCCAGTACCTGCGCGGCCTGCCATGGCTCCGATGGAGAGGGGACGTCTATCGGCCCCGCCCTCAATCAGGCGGGTCTGTTGGCCAAGGGTGATGACTTCCTCCGCGCCACCGTCGGCGAGGGCATTGCTGGCACTTCTATGGTGGCCTTTGAGGATCGGCTGACCGCTCAGGAAATCGCGGACCTCGTCGCCTTCATGCATAGCTGGTCGCAGGCTCCGCCAGCAGAGGCCCCAACACTCACCCCTGCGCCCACGGCAACCTCCACCGAGGTAAGGGCTACCGACACCCCAGTTCCAACAGTCACTCCCTCACCAACCGGTGCCCCGAGCGGCGATGAGGACAAGGGGGCGGCCTTGTTTGCTGCCAACTGCGCGGCCTGCCATGGCTCCGATGGAGAGGGGACGTCTATCGGCCCCGCCCTCA
>CAZGKH010000003.1:24899-28273 GCA_964525665.1 uncultured Anaerolineae bacterium
CTCCGCGCCACCGTCGGCGAGGGCATTGCTGGCACTTCTATGGTGGCCTTTGAGGGTCGGCTGACCGATCAGGAAATCGCCGATGTCATCGCCTTTCTCAGAAGCTGGGAATGAGGGGGTGTAATCCCGCGGTACCAGGGCCTTGAAGCGCTGTAAATGAAAGGAGGTCGCTCAAAAAAAGACAAGGATCTCTGAGAAACTTATCCACTTTAACCATGAAATCAATAATGGAAGGAGAATCTAACTATGACGAAGAAAATAGCTCTCTTTGTGTTCACCGCCATCCTGGTAGCCTCTCTGGCCAGCCTGATCTTTGCCCAAGGGACGACTCTGACAGCGGCCAAGGTGGCTGTCGGGCCCACTCTGGATGGCGCCACTACCGATGCTGCCTGGAGTGCGGCCACGGCCTTGACCGTGCCCGTTGCCGGTGGCAAGATCGGTAACGTTGACGTCGCCCTCAAGGCAGTCTACGACGACAGCAACATTTACATGCTGCTCCAGTGGGCCGACTCCACCCTGAGTATTGACAAGAACTTGTGGGAGTACGATGGCTCGAGCTGGAGCAAGTCGGGCAATGAAGACCGCTTCGCCATCCTGTGGGACCTGGGGGTGGCCGGTTTCACCGAGCAAGGCTGCCTGGTGCTGTGTCACGCGGATGGAATGCGAACCAACGCCGATGGCGAGTTCGCCGACGAGTGGCACTGGAAAGCGGCCCGCTCCAACGCGATGGGCTACAGCGACGACAAATACGTAGACAGCACCCACGAAGAAGGAGACGTCGAGGCCGGCCACCACGGTGATGGCGGCGACAGCACCTACGCCAACAACAAAAACGAAGCAGGCGACGGCCCGGCGTATACCTGGGCCGGCACGCCCTCCACCCCGCCGGGAGTGCCTGCGGAGTTGGCCAGCCACTTTCTGCTCGATAGCGAGAAGGCAGAGATCACCGCTCTGGCCTCCGGCGACAAGGTTCCCGGCTATCTGCTGAGCAACCCCAGCGGCAGTCGGGGCGATGTCAAAGCCTACGGCGTGTGGGCCGATGGGACGTGGACGGTTGAGGTTCAGCGCGCCCTGGACACCGGAGCGAACGCTACGAAGGACGGCGCCAAGGTGGATCAGGTTTTCGCCCCCGGCGGCACCTATCACTTCGGCCTGGCCATCATGGACGACACTGGTGCCAATCACAGCTTTGCAGCCTCGCCCATCGCTCTAACTCTGAGCACTGAGGCCGCGGCCGAGCTGCCGGTCACAGGAGGGGTACTGTTCCCGCTGGCGGCGGTTGTGATGGCCAGTGGATTGGCGGCCCTAAGCGCTGGCTTGGCGCTGCGCTGGCGGAGACGTTAGCCAGACCATACAAAGCATGTTTTCGGCGGCGCGGAGGCTGCTGGTGAGATCTGAAGGAGCCGTCGCACATCATGTGGACGGCTTCTTCTATGCAAGCGCGATGGAGAGCGGCGACCACACTCCGGTGGTCGTCCCCGGCGATCCTGAGGGCAGCCTGTTGGTGCAGAAACTGCTGGGTACCCAAACCGTGGGCTCTCAGATGCCCATCACCCAGTTGCTCCCTCCTGAGCAGGTGCAGGTAATCATCGAATGGATCGCCAGCGGGGCCTCCGTGTAGTATATTGGGAGCAACTCAAGTGGGGCGCAGATTTGCGCGGATGAAGTAAAAATCAGTGTGAATCTGTGTTCATCTGCGTCCTGGCAAAATCACTGTAAGAGAATGGACTGGATCACTTTATGAACAACATCAGCCGACGAACCTTTCTCAAACTGGCCGGGGTGAGCGCTGCTGCAGCGGCGCTGTACCAGTCAACCGGTTCCATCCTAAACGCGCTGAACGTTATTGACCAAGAAACACCTCCTGGTGAAGAGAAGTGGGTGCCCAGCGTCTGCCAACTGTGCTCGGCCGAGTGCGGTCTTCGGGTACGGGTCGTGGGAGACGTGGCTGTCAAGATCAGGGGCAATCACCAGAACCCCAGTAACCAGAGCCGAACCTGCCCCAAGGGCCAGGTCGGTTTGCACCTGTTGTACAATCCCGATCGGGTGCAGACGCCGCTCAAGCGGGTTGGGGAGCGGGGAGAGGGCCACTGGCAGGCCATATCCTGGGACGAAGCTATCGCCGCTGTGGCCTCCAGGTTGTTGACTGTGCGTATGGCCGGCACCCCGGAGCGCACGGCCTTCCTCTACGAGCGGCCTGCCGGACTATTGGAGGAAACCATCACCTACTTCTGCCAGGCCATGGGCACGCCCAATGCCATAGACATGCGCCCCGACGCGCTCAGCAAAGCTGTCCTTCTAACCCAAGGGTGGGATGCCCGACCTGGTTACAACTTCGAGCACACCCGCCACCTTTTGAACTTCAACTACCCCCTTCTGGAATCGGCCCAGCCCACGGTGCGTCTGCTGGGCGCCTATAGCTTCATGCGACGCGGCCGGCCTGGCGACCGGACGCATATTGTGCAAATTGAGCCGCGTCTGTCGGTGACGGGCATCAAGGCCGACGAGTGGGTGCCCATCAAGCCAGGAACCGAAGGCTTGTTGGCCCTGGGCATGGCCTGGGTGATCATCTTCGAGCACCTCTACGACAAGGCCTTTGTCAGTCAGCACTGCCACGGATTCGAGGAGTGGAGAGAGGCCGTGCTGCAAGATTACTCCCCGGAGAAGGTCGCGCCCCTTACTGGCGTCAGTGAAAGGACCACCACGCGGCTGGCCCGCGAGTTCGCCGACACATTGCCAGCCCTGGCCTTAGGCGGCGACGCGGTAGGGGAGCAGACCAACGGCCTGGCCAGCCAACTGGCCATCCACTCACTTAATGCGCTGGTAGGTTCCATTGACGTGCCGGGCGGCGTGGTGATGCAGCGCTCGCCGCCGCTGACGCCCTGGCCCGACGTATACGTGGACGACGTAACGACCCAGGGGCTGACCCAACCCCGCGTTGACGAGCCGGAGCGTTATCCCTTGTGCTGCTCAGCGAGCCACTACCTGCCGGAGGCGATCCTGAACGGCGATCCCTACTCGTTGGAGGCCCTCTTGCTCTACCGCGCCAACCCCGTGCACGAATTACCTGACCGGGAGGCGTGGCAAGAAGCTCTGAAGCGAGTGCCGCTCATCGTCAGCTTTGACTCCTTCATTGAGGAAACGTCCGCCTACGCCGATTACATCCTTCCCAACCACACCTTCCTGGAGCGGTGGATCGCCGCGCCGCTGATGCCTTCGCTGGGCTACCCGGTGCTGGCGTTTGGGCAACCCGTCGTGGAGCCGCTCTACGATACGCGAGCGCTGGGCGACGTGCTGATCCAGCTTGCTCACCAAGTTGGCGGCGCGCCCAAAGCGAGTTTCCTCTGGAACGACTATCGCGAGTTGCTACGCTT
>CAZGKH010000004.1:0-27076 GCA_964525665.1 uncultured Anaerolineae bacterium
CGTGTCGCCCGAACAGACTCGCAACCGGACGGGGGGGGGGGGGGTGCGCGCCCGCGCCCGTGGGTGGTCTCGGCTCCCCCCCCCCCGGGGGGGGGGGGGGGGGGGCGGGGGGGGGGGGGCCTTGGCCAAACGGGACTACGAACGCAAGATGGCGGCCTGCTTCCGCGAGATGGGCCGCGTACTGCGCGACGATGGCGTGCTGACAGTCATGTTCACCCACAAGCAAGTAGAAGCCTGGGACACCCTGGCCACCGCCCTCATCGGCGCGGGCTTCACCATCAAAGCCTCTTGGCCTGTCCACACCGAATCCGAACACTCTCTGCACCAGGCCAGGAAGAACGCCGCCGCCAGCACCATCTTGCTTGTCTGTCGCAAACGGGCGGACAAGGAGACAAGGAGACAAGGAGACAAGGAGACCGTCTCCCCCTCTTCCCATCCCCCCATCCCCCCATCTCCTGTGTGGTGGGACGACATCAAGGGGCGGGTGCGGCGGGTGGCGCGGGAGAAGGCGGCCGAGTTCGCCGAACAGGGCGTCGGCGGCGTGGACTTGTACATCAGCACCTTCGGCCCTGTCCTGTCGGTCATCTCCGAGCGCTGGCCGGTGCTGACCAGCCAGGTGGATGAGAAGACGGGCCAGCCCAGGCCCCTGCGCCCTGAGACCGCCCTCGACCTGGCCCGCGAGGAGGTCATCGCCCTGCGCAAGCGGGGGCTGCTGCTGGGCCGGGAGATCCAGTTCGACCCCGTCACCGACTGGTACCTGATGGCCTGGGACGCCTTCAAAGCAGAGCAGTTCCCCGCCGACGAGGCGCGCAAGCTGGCCCTGGCCCTGGGGCTGGACATCGAAGCGGACCTGGTGCGGCGCAAGCGAGTCATCAGCAAGAAGGGCAGTTTCGTCGTGCTGCAGCAGCCCAAACACCGCCGCCGCAAAGGTCTGGCCGACCCTGAAGCCGTCATGTTCGACACCCTCCTGGACGCCGCCCACGCCGCCATGCTCATCTACCACGAAGACGGCCCGTTGGCCTGTGAGTCCTTTCTGAAGCGCACCGGCTTGCTGACCGACGGCACCTTCAAAGCCTGCCTGCAGGCCATGATCAACGCCATCCCCCGCACCCAGATCAAGGGCAAATTCGTCCGCCCCGAAGCCGACGTCCTGGACCGCCTGCGCCTGGCCTTCTTTGAGGATTTGGAAGTGCCGGTGGAGGAGGAGCCACCGGAGCGGGTGGAGCAACTCAAGTTAAAAGTGTAGTAGTAGCGACTTCAGTCGCTCTTGAGCCACTGAAGTGGCTACTACGGTGGCTGCTACGGGTTCATGAGTTGCTTGGGGGGGAAGACATGCTGGTGCAGTAGTCACTTCAGTCGCTCTTGAGCCACTGAAGTGGCTACTACGGTGGCTGCTACGGGTTCATGAGTTGCTTGGGGGGGAAGACATGCTGGTGCAGTAGTCACTTCAGTCGCTCTTGAGCCACTGAAGTGGCTACTACGGCTACTACGAGTTTACGAATCGTTTTGGAGGAGGATATGCCTTACGAGTATCGCCGCATGACACCTGATGAGCGCGTTGCTGTCGTCGAGGAACGTCGCCAGCGTGGCTACCCCTTGCACTCGCCGCCACACCCCTATCGCGAGGCCGGGTGGTACTGTATCACCGTAGCCAACTACGAACACGCGCACGTCATGACTTCTCCCACCCGGCTGGCCGCTTTTGAGGATCAACTCCTCTCGGAACTGGCTGATATCCAGGCCGAGATCGGGGGTTGGGTTATCTTGACCAATCATTATCACTTTCTGGTAGGTGTCCAATCTCTGGAGCAGGTCTCAGCTGTGCTTCAACATCTCCATGGGACTACTTCCAGAGCATGGAATCTGGAGGATGATCTCACCGGGCAGCGCAAGGTATGGTACAAATTCCGCGACCGCTACATTCGCGATGAGCGTCATTACTATCACGCCCTGAACTATCTCCACTATAATGCGGTGAAACATGGTTACGTTGAAAGCCCTTACGGCTGGCCGTGGTCGAGCGTGCATCTCTACTTTGATACGTATGGGCGACAGTGGCTTCGCGAGCGATGGGTCAAATACCCGGTTGGAGATGCGTGGGACTACGGGGATTGAGAGGAACGACTGAAGTCGTTACTACGGTCGTTGTTGTGTTCGTGGGGTATTTTCGTAGTGGCGACTTTAGTCACACTCTTGGATGAGAGGGGAGAACGACTGAAGTCGTTACTACGGTCATTACTACGTGCCCGTGGCGTGTTATCGTAGTGATGACTTTAGTCGTGGTCTTGGGGGGGGTCTGAAATGCACATAACAAGACTGCGTGACCACCCCTTCCAACTTTCCTACGGCCCGGCCGATGACCGGCTGCACGACTTTTACATCCCGGCCCTGTCGTGCAGCCTGCGCTACGACCGTACGGCTGGCTTTTTCAGCAGCAGCGCCCTGGCGGTGGCGGCTGCTGGCGTGGCCCGGCTCATCGCCCAGGGCGGCACGATGCGCCTGCTGGTGGGCGCGCAACTGAGCGAGGCTGATGTCCGCGCCATCGAGCAGGGACAGGCATTGGACGATGTGGTGGCCGAGCGGCTGGTCGCAGCCCTCAGCGAGCCCGAGGAAGAGGTCATGCACCGCCGCCTGGAGGTGCTGGCCTGGATGGTCGCCTCAGGCAGGCTACAAATCAGGGTCGTGCTTCCCAAAGGACCAGACGGCCGCCCCCTCCCCGCATCCCAGGCCCAGGACTACTACCATCCCAAAGAGGGTCTCTTCACCGACCGCTACGGCGACCAAATAGCCTTCAGCGGCAGCATGAATGAGTCGGCTGCGGCCTGGAAGTACAACTATGAGCAGTTCATGGTCTTTCGCTCCTGGGACACGACTGCCCCCTACCTGGCTCAGGTGCGCTATCGGTTCGAGCACCTGTGGAATGGCCAGGAGCCGGACTGGATCGCGCTGGACGTGCCCGAAGCGGCGCGGCAGCGATTGCTCCGCTATCGCCCGGCCACGGCTCCCACCCGCGACCCGCTGGAGCGCGAGCCCAAGCCCAGGGTGATCGAAGCCCCAGGCGTTTTCGTCCCCGAAGTGCAGCGTGAGCGCATCCTCTTCCAGTTTTTGCGCGACGCTCCCTACCTCCTCAACGCCCGCTGGCTGGGTGCGGCAACCAGCGTCGTGACCCCCTGGCCCCACCAGGCCAGCATCGCCGATACCATCGTCGCCCGCTTCCCGGAGCGGTTCTTGCTGTGCGATGAGGTCGGCCTGGGCAAGACCATCGAGGCCGGGCTGGTGCTGCGCCAACTCATCTTGTCGGGCCATGTCCGCCGCTGCCTGATCCTGGCCCCCAAGTCGGTCTGCCGCCAGTGGCAGGAGGAACTCTACGAGAAGTTCGCCCTCAACATCCCCTTCTTCGACGGCCACACCTTCCGTGACGTGTTCGATCAGGAACGGACGCCGGATGTACCGAACCCCTGGGATGCTGAGGACGTCTTCATTGCCTCTAGCCAACTGGCCAAACGTCGCGAGCGCCAGCCGGATCTGTTGGCAGCTCGTCAGTGGGACCTGGTCATCGTGGATGAGGCGCACCACGCCCGGCGCAAGGACTTTCTGGTGCCACGCTATCGGCCCAACCGTCTGCTGGAGTTGCTGATGGGGCAGGATGGAGGGGCTGGGCTGAAGGATCGCACGCTTGGCCTGCTCCTGATGACCGCCACGCCCATGCAGATCCATCCCGTGGAGGTGTGGGACCTGCTGCGGGTGCTTGGTCTGGGCGGTCGCTGGGGCGCTGACGATGGCAACTTCCTGCGCTTCTTCCAGGAACTGCGTCGGCCTGACGATGAGGCGGATTGGGACTTCGTCTTCGACATGGTGCGCGACTTCCTGGAGACTGGCGGCGAACTCGATCCGGCCTTTGCCAGCCAGGCCGAAGCTAAACTGGGCCTGGTGGATTGGCAGCAGTTCAAGATGCTGGTCTCAACTCATGAGCGCAGAGCCAGACTCAAGCACCTGTCGCCCCAGGCTCGCGCCCTGGCGGTGAAGATGGCTCGTCGGCACACGCCGCTGCGCTGCTACCTCTTCCGCAGCACCCGCCGCCTGCTCCGGGAGTACGTCAGGCGGGGCATTCTTAAGGCCAACGTGCCCCATCGCGACCCTGAGCCGGTATGGATTGACATGCGCCCTGACGAGCAGGATCTCTATCATCGCATTGAGGAGTACATCACCCAGTTCTACCGCAAGTATGAGGCGGAGCGTAAGGGACTGGGGTTCGTCATGACCGTCTACCGCCGCCGACTGACCAGCAGCTTCTACGCCGTGCGCCGCAGCCTGGAGCGCCGCCTGGAGTTCCTGCGGGGCGGTGCCATGGGCCTGGATGATGACGACCTGGAGCAGGAAGACCTGCGCATTGATGTCACAGAACTGCTGGATGAGGAAGAACGCTCCCGCTTTCGAGATGAGATCGAGTACGTCGAGGACTTCCTCGTTGAACTCAGCCGACTCAGCGGCAACGATTCCAAAGTGGAGCAATTGCTGGCCGATCTGGACGAGATCTTCAAGCGGCGGGAGACGGTCCTTATCTTCACCCAGTACACTGACACCATGGACTTCCTGCGCGAGCAATTGCGGCAGGTCTATGGCAGTCAGGTGGCCTGCTACAGCGGACGGGGTGGCGAGGCCTGGAACGGCATTGCCTGGGTGCCGACGACGAAAGAGAACATCAAAAATGCCTTCCGAGAGGGCGAAGCGATCAAGATTCTGCTTGGCACCGCAGCGGCCAGCGAGGGATTGAACCTGCAGACCTGCGGTGTGTTGATCAACTACGACATGCCCTGGAACCCCATGCGGGTCGAGCAGCGGATCGGCCGTATTGACCGCATCGGCCAAGTGCATAAGAGGGTCTGGATCCGCCATTATTTCTACGAGGACACTGTGGAAGCCAAAGTTTACCGGGCGCTGGAGGACCGGATCGGTTGGTTCGAGTATGTCGTTGGCAAGCTACAACCGATCTTGGCCCGGATGGGACAGGCTATTCGGACGGTGGCCATGACACCAGGAGTTGAACGCGAGCAGGTGTTGACGAGAGAATTGGACCGGCTGCGACAGGAGTCAGACGCCCAGCAGGCCGAAGGTCTTGACCTGGATCAGTACCTGGTCGCTGGCGAGCCCTTACTGGAGACGGCCTCGCCCGTAACATTGAGCGATCTGGAGCGGCTGCTCACGCAGGCATCTCCCCTGGCGGACCGTTTCCAACCGCATCCTGAATTCAAGCGGGCCTACTGGCTGCGGACCGACGAGGGCGAAATAGCCGCAACCTTCGACGCGGCCCTGTTTGATGCTCACCCCAGTACCTTGCGGCTGCTGACGTACGGGGGCGAGTTGCTGACGGCGTTGCTAGAGGCCGTGCCGGAGCCGGCTTCGGTGCCCCCCCTTCCTCCCCCCCAAAGTTGGGGGGGAAAGAGGGGGGGACGTGTGCTACGCTGCTCGACGGAAGGCCCGCTGCCCCTTTGTGCCTACTACACTCTCGATGCTAGGGGGCGTCTGCAACGGATCGAGCGCCTGGCGGACCTCGAGGTGCTGTATATCGGGAAGCCAGAGGCCCATTGGTCGGAAGAAACCATAGCAGTAGTGCACGCTGACTTCCGGCGAGAGGTCGAGACAGTATTACAGCAACAGGCGCAAGTGATCGCAGGCCGGCAGCAAGCCGAGCGTCTGGCACTGGAGGAGCAGGCGCGCCAGACTTTGCTCCAGGCAGCGCTGTTAGAGCTGGCCATGGGACAGCAGCCCCAACTGTTCGTGGGAGAAGCACTGCCCGTGGCTTTCACCGAGGAAGCAGTCACCGGCCTCAAGCGTCACGGTTACCCCTTTGCTCCGTTGCTCAGGCTAGTCAACGTGGATGGTCTGCGGCCCAGCCCCACAGACTCGTTTTATGCGGCGGTGCAGGGGAAATCGCGAGAAGCCCTCAGGGGCCGATTCAGGGCACTACGAGATAAGGCAAGCCGGCTGGTGGGCCTGCTGGCAAGTGAGCCGGATCAAGAAGAGTCCTCCCAGGATCTATTGGACGTCGTTGTGCAGGCATTGCTGTTGTAGCTCTCGCTGCCGAAGAGGAGGGAGTAGAGCGATGGCACAGGAAACTTACAGCCATAACATTTTTCTTTTCCCCTTCACCTGGCGCTATGGCAGTCAGGAGATGCGAAGGCTGTGGTCCGAGGAGCACAAACGGCAGTTGTGGCGGCGGATCTGGGTGGCGCTGGCTGAAGCGGAGTACGAGGCTGGGCTGGTCGGTGAGGAGTAGTTGGATGACCTGAGGGCTCACCAGGACGAGGTGGACATCGCCCGATCCCACGAGATTGAGGCGGAGATAGGCCACGACAAGATGATCGAGACAAGGGCCTTCGCTGAGCAGTGCCCGATAGGTGGGGGCAAAACGTGCCGTTGGCGCCGAGATGCGGGCAAGGCCGTAGGTGTAACAGGTAGTTGTTTCTAGTGGCTTAGGGAAAGGAGAAAGAACCATGTTCGATCATATACTCGTTCCTTTGGACGGATCTTCGCTCGCTGAATGTGTATTGCCTCACTCCGTGGCGGTAGCCCAGGCCTTTGGGGCCCGGGTCACGCTAGTGCGAGTGTTGGAGCCGCCCCATGCTGCCAACCGAATCCGTCCCGTTGATCCATTGGACTGGCACATCAGCAAAGCCGAAGCTGGGGCCTACCTGGACGGGTTGACCGCCCGCTTGCAAGAAGCCGGCTTGCGAACAGAGCACACGCTTGTGGAGGGCCATGCGGCGGAGCGCATCATTGAGTTCGCCTATGGCCATGATGTCAACCTGATTATTCTCAGCAGCCACGGACGGAGCGGCTTGAGCGGTTGGAACGTCAGCAGCGTTGTTCAGAAAATCATCCTGCGTGCCTATGTGCCGACGATGATCGTGAGGGCCTATGAGCCTGCTACCCGCGACCTGACAGGCTTGCACTACCGGCGGCTGCTGGTTCCGCTGGATTGCTCGCAGCGGGCGGAGTGCGTCTTTCCGCCGGTTACCACCCTGGCCCGCTTCCACAAGTCCGAACTGCTGCTGGTAAACGTGGTATCCAGGCCGGAAATGCCCCGTCGCGCACCCCTCACGCAGGAAGAAGTCGAACTGGCGAACCGGATCATGGAGCTCAACCAGTTGGAAGCGGTCAGGTACTTGGAGCAGTTTCAGTCTCGCCTGTCTTCCGACGTCCGGACCCGTTTGCTTGTCGGTGACGATGTCGCAGCAACGCTGCATGACTTGGTGGACCAAGAGAATATTGACTTGGTAGCGTTGAGCGCTCACGGCTATACTGGCGGGACCAAATGGCCTTATGGCAATTTGGTCGTCAATTTCATCGCCTATGGCACCACCCCGCTGCTGATCGTGCAGGACCTTTCTCCAGACGAAGTGGAGCGAACTCGGGCCGAAGTGGCCACAAGGGAGTACAAGGGGCACTAGCGCATGCCAAATAGTCAACCTGATTCAAACACACCCGCAGATGGCGTCCCGAGCCTGCGCCGTCCCGAGGCCTGTCCTGAGCCCCGTCGAAGGGCTGTCGAGGGATCGAAGGACGAGACTCGTCTCGGCGGCGATGCGTTGAGCGCGGGCCGATTGGAAAACCTGGCGCGTCAACTGGCCGAGAGCCACGCCGTCTCTTGCCGTCCCAGGCGCAGGCTCCTGCTTCTAGACCGTCTCCGGGAGCAGGAGGCGCTTTTGCGCGATGCCTACCAGTATTTTGCAGGGGCATCTGAGGCGCAGATTGCCCTCTCTTACGCGGGCGAATGGATGCTGGACAACTTCTTCGTGGTGCAACAGGCGCTGCGCCAAATCCGTGAGGATATGCCGGAAGGCTACTATCGCCGCTTGCCCAAACTCGACACATCCCCCCTGGAAGGCTACCCTCGCATCTATGCACTGGTGCGGGAGATTATTAGGTACTGCGAGGGTCAGCTCGACCTCGATCGCGTGACGCGCTTTGTTCAGGCCTATCAACGTGTCAACCCGCTGACAACGGGCGAGCTGTGGGCACTGCCAACCATGCTGCGCCTGGCAGTCCTGGAGTGCCTGACTCGGGCAGTCGCCAACATCACAGGACTACAGACGGGTGGAAGTGAGGAGCTTCCTGACGCCGTTTCCACGCCTTTGCACGGAGATTTGGATGACGAGGCAGTTGTCGCCAATTGTATCCTCAGCCTGCGCTTGCTGGCGGTACAGGATTGGATGGCGTTCTTCGAAAGCGTCAGCCGGGTGGAGGAGATTCTGCGCTCCGACCCGGCGCACGTCTACGCCCGCATGGACTTTGAGACGCGCGACCGCTATCGCGGAGTGATCGAGGAATTGGCTCTGGCGACGGGCCGGGACGAGGAAGAGATCGCCCAGGAAGTGATTCGTCTAGCTGAAGGGGCGCAATCGCCACCCGAAGAGGAGGGTCCGTCCCGTACCACCCACGTCGGTTTCTACCTCTTGGACGTGGGCCGCGCACAACTTGAGGCCCGACTGGGCTACCGTGCCCTCTGGGGTGTGCGGCTGCGCCGCTGGCTGCTCGGCCATCCTACTCTGGTGTATTTGGGCAGCATCGCCTTGCTTACCCTGGTCATCATGCTTGGTCTGGTGCGCTACGCCTCTGTTGCCGGCGGGACTCTGGTTCAATTGGCGGGAGTGGGGTTGCTGGTCTTATTGCCCGCTATGGCCGTGTCCGTCCACCTGGTCAATTGGCTCGTTACCCACACTGTGCCGCCCCGGCTGTTGCCCCGGCTGGACTTTCAAGCAGGCATCCCGTCCGATTATTGCACCATGGTGGTTATTCCCGGCCTGGTGTCCCGCGAAAGCGACATCGAATTCCTGGTGCGGCAAATGGAACTTCACTTCCTGGGCAACGCCGACCTACATCTGCACTTCGCCCTGCTCACCGATTTCGCCGATGCACCAGAGAAGCACATGCCGGAGGACGAGGCCCTGCTTGACCATGCCCGGCGCCGAATCGAGGCCCTCAACGAGAAGTACGGCCAGGAATCTTACAGGCCCTTCTATCTCTTCCACCGCCACCGCCAGTGGAACCCGGGTGAGGACTGCTGGATGGCCTGGGAGCGCAAACGGGGCAAGTTAGTAGAGCTCAATCAATTGCTTAGTGGAAGCGAGGAGACCTCCTACAACGTACAAATAGGAGACCTGGAGGTTCTGCCGGAGATCAAGTACGTCATCACTCTGGATGCAGATACCGTGTTGCCTCTGGACAGTGCACGACGCCTCATCGCTACCCTGGCTCACCCGCTGAACCGCGCTGAATTCGATCCCGAAAGCGGCACTGTGGTCGCCGGCTACACTGTGCTCCAACCCCGGGTGGAGATCAAGCCGACCAGCGCTGGCCAGTCGCTGTTCGCGCAGGTCTTCTCTGGGGACACCGGACTGGATCTGTACACCCGGGCAGTATCCGACGTGTACCAGGACCTATTTGGTGAAGGAATCTACGCCGGCAAGGGAATCTACGACGTGGCCGCTTTCGAGCGCAGCCTGGCCGGGCGGGTGCCCGACAACACCTTGCTCAGCCACGACCTGTTTGAGGGCATCCACGGGCGCGCCGGACTGGTGACAGACGTGATCCTATTTGAAGATTATCCCACCCACTATCTCGCCTACACGGGCCGGTTGCACCGTTGGGTGCGCGGGGACTGGCAACTGTTGCCCTGGCTGCTGCCCAGGGTGCCCCGCGCAGACGGCGGAATGATGCCCAATGACCTCTCGGTGCTCGATCGCTGGAAGATCCTGGACAATCTGCGCCGCAGCTTGTTGATGCCAGCGCTGCTGGCCTTGCTGATCGCCGGCTGGCTGTGGCTGCCCGGTTCGGCGTTGGTGTGGATGCTGACAGGACTGCTGGCGCTCGCCGTGCCACTCATCACCGGCACGATAACCGGGGTGGCGCAGAGATTGGTGGGGAGAGTGTCAGCCGGGACTACGCAATTAGTACGGGGCGTCACCCGCTGGCTGCTGGCGCTGGTCTTCCTTCCCTACGCGACCCTGATCATAATAGATGCTATCGCGGCCACCCTGGTCCGCCTGATCATCACCCACAAGCGATTGCTACAGTGGACCACAGCCGCGCATACCATCCGCCTGTTTGGCAGGGAATCGAAAATAGGGACACTCTGGAGACGGATGGCCGCTGCTCCACTTCTGACCCTGGCGCTGGCCTACCTGGTGATACTGATCAACCCGGCGGCGTTGCCCGTTGCTGCGCCGTTGCTGCTGGTCTGGCTGGCATCGCCCCAGATCGCTCATTGGACCAGCCGCCCCGTGGTCCACGAGCCGGTCCCGCTTTCCGCCGATCAACGCCGACAGTTGCGCCGCCTGGCTCGCCGCACCTGGCTCTATTTTGAGCAGTTTGTCGGCCCGGAAGACCATTGGCTGCCCCCCGACCATTTTCAGGAGGATCCGCGGGGGCTTGTCGCGCACCGCACCTCGCCCACCAATATAGGACTGCTGCTGCTCTCCACCCTGGCTGCCTACGACCTGGGCTACGTTGGCCTGATGGACCTGACGTTGCGACTGCGCTACACTCTCGATACCATGGGCCAACTGGAGCAGTATCGAGGCCATCTCTTGAACTGGTACGAGACGCGCAATCTGAACCCTCTGCCTCCGCGCTACGTATCCGCTGTGGATAGCGGTAACCTGGCGGGGTGTCTCGTGGCGCTCAGGCAGGGCTGCCTGGCCGTGCCCTGTGCCCCTATCCTGCGCTGGCAGCGCTTCCAGGGCCTGCTCGATACGGTGGACGTCTTGGCTGAGATCGTGGATGGTATAGAGCCAAGCCCTGAGTCTGTCGAAGGGGAGGCCAATTTCGAGACGGCGGTCGCGTCGTTGCAGGCTCACCTGGCCCATATCCGCCAGCGGCTACTGGCCGTACAGGATGATCCCCATGGTTGGGTGTCCTTGCTGCCCTGGCTGGGCGAGGACTGCCGGCAAGAACTGGATCGGTTGTTGATAGCTCTGGTCGCGTCCCAATCGCTCACCCTGGACGCCACGACCCTGCGCGACCTGCGCATCTGGTCGAAGCAAGTACGCTACCAATTGGTCAGCTTGCGGCCCGAACTGGACATGCTGCTTCCGTGGCTGGTGCCCCTGAGCCAGCCGCCGACCCTGTTTACCCAACCAGAGACGGAGCCGGCCCTCAGAGAGGCCTGGCAAGCACTACAGGAGGCCCTGCCCGCCACGGCAAGGCTCGACGCGGTGGCTGAGGTCTGCAAAACCGGGCGGGCACGACTGGCTCAACTGAGGGGCCTGCTGGACGACGAAGCTGGCCCAGTCGAAGCAGCACGAGAGGCCCGCGCCTGGTGCGAAAATCTGGCCGACGGACTGGATTCCGCCAGGACAGTTGCAGAGGGCCTGGTGAGCGGTTGCCAGGATCTGGGCGCGCAGGCAGAGGCTTATTTCCAGGCTATGAGATTTGACTTCTTGTTCGATTCGCAGCGCCAGGTATTTCACATTGGCTACAACGTGGAGACCGAAACGCTGGACAGCAACCATTACGATCTGCTGGCCTCCGAAGCCCGAATCGCCAGCCTGTTGGCCATTGCCAAGGGCGACGTCCCCCCGAGCCACTGGCTACACCTGGGCCGCCCGATTACCCGGGTTAACGGCGCGCGGGCGCTTCTCTCCTGGGGTGGGACCATGTTTGAGTATCTGATGCCTCCCCTGTTGATGCGACATTACGAGGGGACGCTCCTGGGGCAAAGCTGCCGCGCGGCCATCGCTCACCAGATCACCTACGCCCGCCAGAAGGATGTGCCTTGGGGTATCTCGGAGGCGGGCTACTATGGCTTTGACGCGAATATGAACTACCAGTACCGGGGATTCGGCGTGCCGGGCCTGGGATTCAGACGCGACCTGGACGAGGATCTGGTAATCACACCCTATGCCTCACTGCTCGCTCTGCCGCTGTACCCCCAGGCCGTGATGCGTAATATTGCCCATCTCATTGAACGGCAAATGCTGGGTCACTATGGCTTCTACGAGGCGATTGATTATACCGATTCCCGGCTGCATCTGGGGCAGAAGAGCGCCATTGTGCACTCGTACATGGTGCATCACCAGGGTATGATCCTGCTGGCGCTGACCAATTATCTCCAGGGGGAGGTGATAGTGCATCGCTTTCACGCCGACCCACGCGTGCAGAGCGTCGAGCTGCTCCTGCAGGAGCAAGTACCGCAGCAGGCCCCCGTCGAGGTCCCGCATCCAGCGGAAGTCGGCGTCCTTCCCCCGATTCAGCCCCGCCCAACCTTGGGACCCTGGCACGTGCCCGTTGACGCCCCACTGCCCCAGGTGCATTTTCTCTCCAACGGGCGTTATGGCCTGCTCATCACCAGCGCTGGCGGCGGCTACGGCGATTGGCGAGGGGTGCCCCTCACTCGCTGGCGCTCCGACACCACCCTCGACGATTGGGGAACCTGGATCTATGTTCAGGATAGAGATGACGGCGACGGTTTCGGTACGCCTTCAGCTACTCAACCCAAGCTCTGGTCGGCAGGCTACCAGCCAACCGCCTCCCAGCCGGAAAGCCAGGAGGTGCTCTTTTACGCCCACAAGGCCGAATTTCGGCGCCAAGATCACGACATCTCCTTGCACATGGAGATTACTGTCTCGCCGGACGACGACGTCGAGATCCGGCGCATCACCCTGACCAACCACAGCGACAGCTCCCGCCGTCTGATGCTCACCAGCTACGGCGAGGTGGTGCTCGCGCCCCAGGCCGCCGACCGGCGCCATCCGGCGTTCAACAAACTGTTTGTCGAGAGCGAGTACTTACCCGATCTGAATGCCCTGCTCTTCCGCCGCCGTCCCCGTTCGGCCGAAGAAGAGCCGATCTACTTGGCTCACCTGCTGGTCGTGGAGCGGGGGCAAGAGATCACTGGCGCTCACGAAAGCGACCGCGCCCGTTTCCTGGGCCGGGGCGGGACGGTTCGCTCTCCGCTGGCCCTCTCCCCCCCCTCTGTCCCCCCCATCGGGGGGGATGAAAGGGGGGGAGGGCTCTCCGGCACCACCGGCGCTACTCTGGACCCGATCATGGCCCTGGGCCAGGAAATCGAATTGGAGCCGCACGCAACAGTGCAAGTGGCCTACCTCACCCTGGCAGCCGAGTCGCGCCGGGAAGCACTGACCTTGGCCCGTCGCTATCAGGAATGGCCCGCCATCAACCGGGCCTTTGACCAGGCCCGCTCTCACAGCGAACTGGAACTGCATCGACTTGATCTCACTGCCCCAGAGGTGGAGCGCATCCAACAACTGCTTTCCGTGCTTCTCTACCCCCACGCTGCCCTGCGGGCCGATCCTGAGACGCTGGCGGCGAACAGCAAGGGGCAATCCGGCCTGTGGCCGTTCGCCATTTCCGGCGACTATCCAATCCTCCTGGTGCGCATTGGCAACCAGGCAGAAACGGCTTTGGTGCGCGAACTGCTCCAGGCCCACGCCTACTGGCGTAATCGGCAGATCAAGATTGACCTGGTCATCATCAACGAGCGGGGAATCGGCTACGACCAGGAATTGCAAGGCCAACTGTTCCGGCTGCTTACCCGCACGGGCAGCGATGCCTGGCTGAACCAGCGCGGCGGCATCTTCCTCCTGCGCGCCGGCCAGATGAGTGAGGCTGACCGGATACTGCTGGAGACGTCCGCCCGCGCTATCCTGGACGGCGATAAAGGCCCGCTGGTCGAGCAATTGAGCGGTCTGCGCGAGCGGCCGATCCGCCTGCCGCGCTTTGTCCCCACCTTGCCCTCCGCTGCAGACGAGGAAGTCACACCGCCCTGTAGTTGGACTACAGGACAACTGCCGCTGACCCGCCCCCCGAATCTCCTGTTTGACAACGGTCTGGGTGGCTTTAGCGCCGACGGGCGAGAGTACGTCATCTATCTTGAGCCAGGTCAGTGGACACCGACCCCGTGGATCAACGTCATCGCCAACTCCCACTTTGGTTTTCTGGTCTCCGAAGCCGGAGGGGGCTATACCTGGGCGGAGAACAGCGGCGAAAACCGGCTCACCCCCTGGCACAACGATCCGGTGGCCGACGCGCCGGGCGAGGCGCTCTACCTGCGCGACGAGGAGACGGGACACGTCTGGTCACCCACGCCTTTGCCTACCGGCGCGCAGGCCCCCTACCTGATCCGCCACGGCGCTGGCTATTCCATCTTTGAGCACAATAGTCACGGCCTCAAACAGCAACTGCGTCTCTTCGCCGTCCCAGACGCGCCGGTGAAAGTGGTTCAGTTGCGACTGGAGAACACGTGGGGCCGTACCCGGCGAATCACCGCGACCTACTACACAGAATGGGTGCTGGGCACAACCCGAGGTGCAATGCAACAGTACGTTGTGCCTGAGTTCGACGCCACCAGCCACACGTTGCTGTCTCGTAACCCCTACAACGCAGAGTTCGGCCAGCGGGTAGCCTTCTTGGCCGCCACCCGGGACCCACACGGCCTGACCACTGACCGCACTGAGTTCCTGGGGCGCATGGGGAGCATCAGCCGTCCGGCTGTGCTAGACCGTGTCGGGCTGACTGGTGCAGTGAGAGCCGGCCTTGACCCCTGCGCGGCCATGCAGATACTCCTTTGGCTGGCCCCCGGTGAGACGAAAGAGATCACGTTCCTGCTGGGTGAGGGCGCGGACCGTCAAGAGGCGCTCCGGCTGGTCAGACAGTTTCAGAACATAGCACAGATCGAGGCCGCCTGGGAGACGGTGACCGATCTCTGGGACGGCCTGTTGAGCACCGTCACGGTGCAGACGCCCGATCCAGCCATGAACCTGCTGCTCAACCGCTGGCTGCTCTACCAGGCGCTCTCGTGCCGGGTCTGGGGGCGCTCCGCGCTCTACCAGTCCAGCGGCGCTTTTGGATATCGCGATCAGTTGCAGGACGTGATGGCTCTGGTGCATACTGCGCCTGAAGTCGCGCGAGACCATGTCCTGCAAGCAGCGCGTCACCAGTTCGAAGCGGGGGACGTGCTGCACTGGTGGCATCCGCCTTCGGGACGTGGGGTGCGTACACGCTGCTCCGACGACCTGTTGTGGCTTCCCTTTGTCACTGCGCACTACGTGACCACCACGGGCGACGAAGCGATCCTGACCGAGAAAGTGCCGTTTCTCAAGGGCGATCCCTTGGGGCCAGAGGAGCATGACCGCTACGGACATTATGAGACCACCACCGAAGGCTATACCCTCCACGAGCACTGCCGCCGGGCATTGGATAAAGGGACGACCGCCGGCTCGCACGGCCTGCCCCTGATCGGCAGCCACGACTGGAACGATGGCCTGAGCCGGGTGGGCATTGAGGGCAAGGGCGAAAGCGTGTGGCTGGGTTGGTTCCTGTACGCCGCTTTGACCCGCTTCGCTCCTATCTGCGAGCTTATGGACGATGACGAACAGGCCGCTGCGTACCGGCAGCAGGCCCATGAGTTGCAGCAGGCCTTGGAGGCGGACGGTTGGGACGGCAACTGGTACCGCCGCGCGTACTACGACGACGGCACGCCTCTGGGGTCGGCCGAAAACGACGAGGGTCAGATAGATTCCATCGCCCAATCGTGGGCTGTGCTGTCTGGCGCAGCCGATCCCGCGCGCGCGGCGCAGGCGATGGACGCCGTCTCCGACCAGTTGGTGCGGCACGACGATCAACTGATCTTGCTCTTTACCCCGCCTTTCGACAAGACCACGCACGATCCCGGCTACATCAAGGGCTACGTGCCAGGCATCCGGGAGAACGGCGGTCAGTATACCCACGCTGCGCTGTGGGCAGTCTGGGCCTTCGCCGAGTTGGGGCAAGGGGACCGCGCCGAAGCACTGTTCCGGCTGCTCAGCCCCATCTACCACGGCGACACGTCGGAGAAGGTGATGCGCTATCGGGTCGAGCCTTACGTGGTGGCGGCGGACGTCTACAGTGTGCCGCCGCACACCGGACGTGGCGGCTGGACCTGGTACACCGGCGCGGCCAGTTGGATGTATCGCCTGGGTCTGGAGGCGATCCTGGGGCTGAATCGGGTGGGAAAGGTGCTGCAAATCAATCCCTGTATCCCCAAGGACTGGTCGGGCTACGAACTGACCTACCGCCACGGTGAAACCTCCTATTGGGTTCGCGTGGACAACCCGGACGGCGTCAATCGGGGCGTGAAGCTGGTGACGCTGGATGGAGAGGTCTTACCTGGGGAAAAGATCCCGCTGCTGGACGACGGCCTGCGGCACGAGGTGCGCGTCCTGATGGGCTGAGGTCGTAGGTTGTGGTCAGAGGAGCACAAGCGGCGGCTGTGACGGCGGATCTGGGTAGCTCTGGCTGAAGCCGAGCACCAGGCTGGGCTGGTTAGTGAGGTGGAGCTGGATGACCTGAGGGCTCACCAGGACGAGGTGGATATCTCCCGATGCCTTTCTTTGTAGACCGATTCCTTTTTCACCCCGTTGGGAGGTGTGACTATGGCTGAGCGGCTGGCCTGAGGACGAGCCGGTAGATGATTTCATAGCGGTGTTGGATGGTGGCCTGGGCCGGCCTGCTGGCCGTCGCCGTCGTCGCCGCAGTAGCATTTGACGAACCCGGCGGGTTGTGGTAGAATCAAGCCATGAATTGTCCCAACGCTGTGCTAGATGCCTCTTTCTGGATCAATGCCTGCCAGGGCGGGCTGACTCACTTTCTACTTGATTACTTTTGCCTTTTCACTTGCTCGGCGGTGGAGACGGAAATCTTGCATCCGTTGGCCACCAAGGGATTGCCCGTGCCAGCGGCAGTGCAATTCCAGACTTGGCGTGAGGCCGGGAAGATTACTTTGCAAGACCCGGCCCAGTCCGTAAACTGGCTTCACGTCGGCGAAAATGCAGCCATTGCTCTGGCGTTGGAGCACGGCTATGTATTGCTGGTTGATGATCAGCACGCCTATCACCGGGCCCGCGCTCACAAAATCGTCGCCATAAGCAGTGCCGATTTTGTGGTGATGTTGTACGGGGCTGGCCGTCTGGATTATGCCCATGCCAGCTCTACCCTCAAATCTCTGGGATTGGGCAAGCATCTGTACCGTACGGCGATGGCCGCCATAGGTGCGTTGGCCCAGCGCAAGGGGGAGCGATGATGGATTCTCATACGGTGACAAAAACCATTTACCTTTCACCCCAAGAGGACATGGCACTGCGGCAGATGAGCCGCGAGGAGCACGTGCCCGAGACAGCGCTGCTCAAGAAGCTGGTGTTGGAAAGCCTGACCCGTCGTCGCCTGGAATGGGCTTGCCAGGCGTACGCTCGTGGTGAGCTTGATCTCAGCAGTGCCGCTCGGTACGCAGACGTTGACATCTACGAAATGATGGACGAATTGCGACGACGCGGGATCCAGATGATTTCTACCGAGCAATTCCTCGACGGCCTGGAAAACCTGGCCGACCTGTTCGAATTGCCTGAACTGCGAGAAGCGGCCACCGAGCTGCGTGAGCGACCGGAACCAAAAGCAGAGGAATAGCCTCTCCAGATCAGATGACCGATGCCACCGACTTTGACGATCAAACCCACGAGGTGGAAATCAGCCTTGACCTCCGTTCACGCCGCCACTACATCGCCATTGCCCCCGACTTACTGGTCCGCTTGCGGGCCCTGGCCCATGCGCGTGGTCTGAGCACGGAGAGCTTGGCCAACCTCTGGTTGCAGGAGCAGGTATTGATGCAGGAAAACAGTGTCCTGAGTCTATCGAAGGGTTGAGGCTCTCCCATGGAGCAAGTCATTCATGCATGGGTCTGACCTTTCCCAACCATGGCCTTGCATGTGTTGGCGGCCATCACGCTGGAGGGTTTTCTCTGGCTCTCTTCGGAGCTGGGTGTCACTTCGGCAAGTTACGAAGCTGCTGAGACGTGAGCCATCTGCACTTGCTTTCCCCAAAGTTTCGTAACGCCCTGGCCCAGTTGCCCTACCCGCCCAGGGCGTTTGTTTTGGTCTGGGCCGCCGCGCGGCGCTGGACGCCAGCGGCCGCTGGGCCAGCTTGCGTTGGTATATTGCACGACGGGCAAAGCCGGGTATAACGAGATTTAACTGTGTTTCGAGGGGAGGAGACCGATGGAGCAGGAAACCTACGGCTATGAAACTTTCCTTTCGCCCTTCACCTGGCGCTACAGCAGTCAGGCGATGCAAAGGTTGTGGTCCGAGGAGCACAAACGGCGGCTGTGGCGGCGGATCTGGGTGGCTCTGGCTGAGGCCGAGCACGAGGCGGGGCTGGTCAGCGAGGCGGAGCTGGATGACTTGAGGGCTCACCAGGACGAGGTGGACATGGCCCGATCCCTTGAGATCGAGGCGGAGATAGGCCACGACAAGATGGCCGAGATAAGAGCCTACGCTGAGCAGTGTCCGATAGGCGGGGGCAAAATCCACCTGGGGGCTACCAGCGCGGACGTAGAAGATAACGCGGACATCCTGCGCATTAAAGAGTCCCTACGCCTGGTCCGCCAGCGCCTGATGAGTCTTCTCGAAGCTTTCGCCACCCAGATCGAACGCTATCAGCGCCTGCCTGCTATGGGCTACACTCACCTCCTGCCCGCCGAGCCTACCACCCTGGGCTACCGCCTCTGTCAGTATGCCCAGGACTTGCTGATTGACCTTCAGAGTTTGGATAACTTGATGAAAAACCTCAAGGCCAAGGGGCTGAAGGGCGCGGTAGGAACTTCGACTTCTTATGCCCAGTTGCTCCAGGACACTGGGATGACGCCGGCTGAGCTAGAGCAATTGGTCATGGAAAAGCTGGAGCTGGAGGCCGCACCCGTATCTACTCAGGTCTATCCCCGCAAGCAGGACTTCCTCGTCCTGACCACTCTGGCCTCGATAGCTCAATCCCTGCACAGGTTCGCCTTCGACCTGCGAGTGTTGCATGCAGCACCCTTCGGGGAGTTGAGCGAGCCTTTTGGAGCCAGGCAGGTAGGCTCATCGGCCATGCCCTTCAAGCGCAACCCCGTCACCGCCGAGAAGATCTGCTCCCTGGCCCGCTACGTCAGTACGCTGCCCAAGGTGGCCTGGGATGACGCCGCTCTCTCCCTCCTGGAGCGCACCCTGGATGATTCCGCCAACCGAAGAGTCATCCTCCCCGAGGCGTTCCTGGCCCTGGATGAGATGCTCCTCTGCGCCAGGCGTGTTGTCATGGGCCTGGTTGTTCATGGGGAAAGCATTGAGCGCAATCTGGCTACCTACGGCGTCTTCGCCGCCACCGAGACACTGCTCATGGAATTGGTCAAGGCCGGCGGCGACCGCCAGGAGATGCACGAGTGCATCCGCCAGCATACCATGGCTGCCTGGGAGGCCATTCAAAGGGGAGAGGGGAACCCCCTGAGGGAGAGGCTGAGCGGCGATGAAGCCATCGTCGCTTTGCTGCCCGCCGACAAGGTGAGGGAGCTTCTCGATGCTGTCAGTGTAGTTGGCGATGCTCCTGCCAGGTGTGCAGAGTTCCTGCGTCGCCTCACTACAACGGATTTAGAATAGAACGGAGGGCCGCTCCTCATCGGCAGGGAGCGGCCCTCCGGTTACTTCGGAGGCTAGGAGTTGGGAAGTCTGACAATCCAACCTCCAACCTCCAATCTCCAATTTCCAACTTCCAATTACCCCTTGATCACCCCCAAGGGCACAACCCTAACCACCTTTCGAGCGACCCCCGTCGAGTGCACCACGTTGACCACTCGATCCACGTCCTTGTAGGCTGCGGGAGCTTCCTCGGCCAGGCCAGCCATGCTGCCAGCCCGCACGACGATGCCCTTCTCCGCTAACTCCTGCCGTAGCTCCTGCCCCCGGATCTTCTTCTTGGCTGCGCGACGGCTCATGACCCGCCCCGCCCCGTGACAGGAGGTGCCGAAGGTCTTCTCCATGGCCGTAGTCGTGCCCACCAGAACGTAGGAGGCAGTGCCCATGTCGCCGGGGATCAAAACCGGCTGGCCCACTTCTCGATAGTCGGCGGGCAGGTCCTTCATCCCAGGCCCGAAGGCCCGCGTGGCCCCCTTGCGGTGTATGACCAGTTTGGTGGGCGTGCCGTTGATGGGATACTCCTCCAGTTTGGCGATGTTGTGAGCCACGTCGTAGATCAGGGTTAGCTCCCGATCTTTGACCAGGCCGGCCAGCACGTCGTCCAGGATTCGACGCACGCGGTGGGCCAGCACCTGACGATTGGCCCAGGCGTAGTTGGCGGCACTGGCCATGGCGGCGAAGTAGTCGCGTCCTTCGGGCGAGTCGAAGGGGGCGCAGACCAGTTCGCGGTCGGGCAAATTGATGCCGTATTTGTGCACCGCCTGCTGCAGGTCGCGTACGTAGTCGGTGCACACCTGATGTCCCAGACCCCGCGAGCCGGAGTGCACCCACACCACCATTTGCCCCTCGAACAAGCCGAAGGCGTCCGCTACCTCCTGGTCGTAGATCTCCTCCACTTCGGATACCTCAATGAAGTGGTTGCCTGAGCCCAGGGTGCCAAGTTGGTTGGAGCCTCGCTTCTTGGCCCTTTTGCTCACCGCCCTCGCTTCGGCCCCGGCCATGCCTCCCCGCTCTTCGGTGTGCTCCAGGTCATCCTTCGTGCCGTAGCCCTGGCTTACAGCCCAGGCTGATCCCTTCTCCAGAACTTGCTCCATATCCCGGCGGGAGAGCCGGACGTCCCCGCTGCGGCCCACGCCGCTGGGCACACCCTGGAAAAGGGCGTTGACGATGTCGTCCATGATGGGCTTGACCTCTTCGGCCAGGATGTTGGAGCGCAGCAGCCTGACGCCACAGTTGATATCGTAGCCAACGGCGCCGGGCGAGATGACCCCGTCGGAGGCCCTCAAGGGAATCACCCCACCGATGGGCGGGCCGTAGCCCTGGTGGATGTCGGGCATAGCCAGGGTGTACTTGACCACGCCGGGCAGGGTTGCAGTGTTGATCAACTGTTCCATGGAACGATCCCCCAGCGCCGCCTCCAGGAGCACCTCGTCGGCGTACAGGCGAGCCGGCACCCGCATGTCGGGCCGAAAACTCTTTGGAATCTCGTAGACGTATTCCTCTACTTGCTTCATGTCCTTCTTACTGATCATCTTATCTCCTCCCTTACGTGTGTCGCGGCGGCTATATGTTCACTTCCATCGTCCAACTTCCATTCTCCAATCTCCAACTACACGTCGAACACGATAGTGGCCACCAGGCCGTTCGCTGTCTCCTCAATCTCGAGATCGTGGAAGGTGGCTGCTTTGATGGCCTTGGCCTTGCGCTTGGTTGGGCCACCGATTACGTGAGCTTTGAGCTTCGTGGGCGAGATGGTTTTGATGGCGAACTGGGAGTAGGTCTCCCTCTCCACCTCGTGCAGATAGATGAGCTCGTTCAGCCAGTCAACCAGCAGACCCTCGTAGTCCATCGCCTCCAGCGACACTTCTCTCATGTGGATTGGTTCTTCGAGAGAAGGCTCAGCCATCAGGGCGAACATGCCACAGGCGGCGTTGGCGAAAAGCTCCTTCATATCTCGTCCATAGGCCTTTATAGCCAGATCGGCCGTATGCTCGATTTCCTCGAACCCGTTACTCATCCCTCGTCCCTTATCCCTTATCCCTGGCCCCTCGATTCTCGTTCCAGAAACTGTGCTATTTCGTTAAGTATCATGGGCACATCAACAAGGGAATCACCCTTTAGAATTGATGGAAACTCGCGCCCTGTTTCGTCGTGAAAGTGGTGGGGAAACCCCCGAATCTCCGGATGGTGCGGGGCATTGTCCCAGCGCAGGATTGGCCTATCGGTGAAAAGCTGGTAAGCGTATCTCTGGAAAGCTCGTTGGTGATGTACCCAGATCTGAAGATTGTATCCAAGAGGCAATTGGCACCGTATCCTCAAGAGCACCCTGCCGCGGGCTGTCTCATCATGCTCGACCACCTGGGTGGCTTGCACGATCTGGGATTGTGATAGGATGTCGAGCAGCTCAGCTAGGAGAGAAGGCACTTTGCCGCAACTCCTTTTTGGTTGCCTCCCAGTCAGACAGCATGTCTAGCGCCGCCTCCCACTCGAGCCAGTCGTCCTCTTGTTCGATGCTTGCCCTACCATTCAAGTGGGCCGTGAATTCATCGAAGGTCATGTCATGCTTTTTTCTCAAACGGCTGATGCGACGGCGGTACTTGGCGATCTTGCGGTCCACTTCAGCAATGGCGAGGCCATAGAGAGCCTCGTTGACATCCCTATACTTCTGGGTTGCCACTAACGATTCAGCGATGGTAGTCAAAACATCTGCTGCTTGCATTCGCCTGTCCTCCTACCTTATCTTGTTCCTCGTTTCTCTTCACCCAAGACACAGCGAGTCTGGATGATGTCTTGCTCTATCTGAGCCTTCAACTCCTCAATGTCAGTGTAGCGCACTTCATCGCGCAGGCGCTCGACGAACTCTACCACCAGGTCACAGCCGTAGATGTCCTCTTCGAAGTCCAGGATGTGCGCCTCCACCATGCGCTGGCCGCCGATCTCGAAGCTGGGCCGCACGCCGATGTTGGCCACACCCAGATGGCGCTCCTTCCCCAGCCTGGCGTAGACGGCGTAGATTCCGTCGGCAGGGACGACTCGCTCCTTTCTCACTTCCAGGTTCGCTGTGGGGAAGCCTAAGTCATGCCCTCGCTGGCTTCCGTGCATCACCTCGCCGGCCAGGCTGGGATAGCGCCCCAACAGTTGAGCGGCCTGGCGCACCTGGCCTTTCAGCAGCAGCGAGCGGATACGAGTGCTGGATATCGTCTGACCCTGCCAGGTCAGGGGTTCGATGATTCGTACGGTGAAGCCCAGTTTTTGCCCCGTGGCCTGCAGGGTTTCTACATTCCCTTCACGGGCGCGCCCTAAGGCGAAATCAGCCCCCACCCAAAGCTCTGCCAGGCGCAGATGTCGGCGGACTTGAGCCATGAAATCCTGGGCGGAGGTCTGCACCAATTCTTGATCGAAGGGTAGGATGGCCAAGATGTCCAGGCCCAGCTTTTCCAGTAGAGCGGCCTTTTCGCCGGGTGTGCTAAGGTAGCGGGTCGGATGGTGGGGGGAGAGCACTGCGCTGGGATGGGGATAGAAGGTGATCAAACCGGCCAGACGGTCTGTTTGCCTGGCCGCCTCTACCAACTGCTGAATCAGGTGCTGGTGCCCTCGGTGGACACCATCAAAAGCCCCGATGGTGAGAATGCTATCGCTGTTCAGATTGGCGGACGACAAGTCGTCAATGATTTCCATTCAGCGAATCAACAAGTCAGCGAATCAGTGGGTTGGTATTCTCTGTGACGCTACGTCGCCAAGACACCATGACGCTGTAAACACCTTCTTCGGCTGCCAGAGTCCCATTTGGGGGTCATGTCTCAGGATGGCGATCAGTTCCCCATTTTGAGAGTAGGCACGGCAGAACCGCTCTTTTTCTACCCCCCCGCAGTCGGGGGAGAGGGCTTCAATCTGCTGACCATGGCGGATGCGCTTCTCCGCCTGGGCGTCAACTACTATAGGTTCGAAATCCAGCAGCGCTTCGTCTAGGGGGTGGGTGAACTCCTGCCAGTCTCCCTGGGTTAATTCATCTAGGCTCACCGCTTTTTCCAGCGTGAAGTGGCCGCTGGCCAGCCTGGTCAGGCTTTGCAGATGGGCGCCGCAGTCCAGCTTTTGGCCCAGGTCGCGGGCCAGGGCGCGGACGTAGGTGCCCGGTGAGCATTTCACCCGAATGGTGAGCAGTGGCGGATTCCAGTCGAGCAGCTCGATGTCGTGTATCACAACCGAGCGAGGCTCTCGCTCCACCGTAATGCCCTGGCGAGCCAGCTTGTACAAGGGTACTCCCTCACGCTTCAAAGCCGAGTACATGGGAGGCACCTGCTGGATCGAGCCGACGAAGGAGGCCAGGGCCTCTCGCACTTCCTGTTCACGGACATTCACCTCTGCGGTGGCAGTGACTTCGCCCTCGGCGTCGTGGGTGTCAGTGCTCACCCCCAGGCGGATCTGGGCCTGATAGACCTTGTCCGAGGCCATGAGATACTCGGCCACCCGGGTGGCTTGCCCCAGGCAGACGATTAGCACACCTGTGGCCGAGGGGTCGAGGGTGCCAGCGTGGCCAACCCGTCGTTGGCCGCTTATCTGCCGCACCCTATCCACGACATCATGGGAGGTCATCCCCGCGGGCTTATCAATGTTGAGGATGCCGCTGATGGGCTGCTTTGCCATTGGCAGTCAGGCCGGATAAGGTAGGCCTTACCCTTCTTATTGTGTCTCCTCGATTGCGTCCAAGAGCTGCAGAATGCGCTCGCCGCGTTTGAGTGAGATATCCGAGTGAAATATCAGTTCAGGCACGTAGCGCAGGGCCACGCGAGAGGCGAGTTCTCGGCGGAGAAAGCTCGCCGCATGATCGAACCCTTCCATCGCTGCCTGTTGATCTCCCAGGGCGCTGACATAAATGTGCGCCTGGCGGAGGTTGGGGCTGACCTCGACTGTGGTGATGGTCACCAAGTCAAGGCGCGGATCGCTCACTTTTTGCTCCAACAGATCACCGAGTTCTTTTTGAATGAGATTGCCGATTTGCTTCTGGCGACGATTAGCCATTGTCTGGGGTGTGGACCTTGGATAGATCCAGGGAAACGATTGCCCGGATCTATGCTAGATCTCTCTCTTTCTTGTAAAACTCTATGATGTCGCCTTCTTCTAAGTCCCGAAAGCCCTCTAATCCCACCCCGCACTCGAATCCTTCTCTGACTTCTCTGACGTCCTCGGTGAAGCGCCTAAGTGATGAAACTCGTCCCTCGTAGATCGGTTCGTTGTTCCGACTTACTCGGGCCAGAGAATTACGGGTGGCTTGGCCATCGGTTACATAGACACCGGCGATCTTGCCCACACGGGGGATGGTGAAAACGGCTCTCACCTCGGCGTGGCCGCTGACCACATCCCTGTAAACTGGTTCCAGGAGACCTTTCAGGGCCTTGTCCACGTCGTCAATCAGCTTGTAGATGATATCGTAAAGGCGGATGTCAACACCCTCGGCCTCGGCCGAGCGGCTTGCACCCGGATCTATCTGGACACCGAAACCAACGATTATGGCCTGGGATGCTACGGCCAGCATGACGTCGGATTCACTGATGTTGCCTGTTCCCCTGTGGAGGATGTTCACCTTCAGGTCTTCGTCCCCTAGCTTTTCCAGGGAGTCAACAATGGGTTCGATAGTGCCCCGCACATCGGCCTTTAGGATCAAGTTGAGTTCTTTTACCTGCCCAGCCCTGAATTGATCCAATATCCCTTCCAGGCTGAGCACCCTGGCTGGCTGGATGGCTGCTCGCTCTTTGTCATCGGCACGGCCAGCAGCCAGGGCACGGGCCGTCTTTTCGTTTTTCACCACTTTGAAGGTTTCACCGGGGTGAGGGATCCCGGAGAGGCCCAAGACGACCACCGGCGTTGACGGCGTAGCTTCTTTGATTTGCTCTCCCCGTTCGTTGAACATGGCTCTCACGCGGCCGGAGATGTCCTCGATCAACAAAGCGTCTCCCAATTGTAGAGTGCCGTTTTGCACCAGGAGGGTAGCAGTCGGGCCCCGGCTCTTATCCAACTCTCCCTCGATAACCGTGCCCATGGCCGTACGGTTGGGGTTAGCCTTAAGCTCGGCCAATTCCGCTACCGCCGAGATGTTATCCAACAGGTCGTCCATGCCGACCTTTTGCTTGGCTGAGACCGGCACGCAGATGGTCTCGCCTCCCCACTCCTCGATTTGTAGACCTACGTCCGCCAACTGTTGCTTAACCCTCTCCGGTCTCGCGTTGTCCTTGTCCATCTTGTTCAGGGCGACGATGATGGGTACTCTTGCTGCCCGGGCATGATCAATGGCCTCCTGGGTCTGGGGCATCACCCCGTCGTCGGCGGCCACCACCAGGATGGCGATGTCGGCCCCCTGAGCGCCCCGAGCGCGCATGGCAGTGAACGCCTCATGGCCCGGAGTGTCTAGGAAAGTGATCTTTTTGCCGTCGTGCTCCACTTGATAGGCGCCAACGTGCTGAGTGATTCCCCCTGGCTCGCCCGCTACTACATTGGTGCGACGGATCACATCCAGCAGAGTGGTCTTGCCATGGTCCACATGCCCCAATATGGTGACCACCGGCGGCCGGAGCTCCAGATCCTCAGGGGCCTCATCCTTGTACATGCTCTCCTTGAGGGGTAGGGGGATCATGGGAGCCTCTTCTTCTTCGACCACAGGAGGGGCCTCCAGGCTGGCCTCAAATCCCATCTCCTCTGCTACAATGGCGGCCGTATCATGGTCAATCTGCTGATTGATGTTGGCCAGGATGCCGTTGTTCATCAGCTCTTTGATGACTTGGATGGGGCTGGCCCCCATCAGATCAGCCAGTTCCCTGACGGTCAAAAAATCTGGTATGACGATGGCTTTCCTGTTCTGTTTTTCAGTCATAAACATCCCCTTTCTAGCGATTGGCGCGGAATTTGCGGCTGTGGTCCCCTCGCAGGAAGTTGGCGAGACTGGACACACTTCCACGTGCGGATCCGGTGAAAGAACGAATTTCTCTTACTCTTTAGGGCAAAGGTGAAGAGTGTTAGCATAAGCGGGGAGAAGCGGGGTTAGCAACGTGGAGACAGACAAACTCACGCTCAGGTCAATTCCTCATTACCCTACCCCCGTTAGTTCCCCAGACAGAACCGCAACCACCAACCCCCCTGCAGTTTGAACTTTGAGCTTTGAGTTTCTCACTCCTCCGTCTCCGGTAGCCCGTGGGCGAATTCTTCAAATGTTGCTCGCTCTTCATCGGTCAAGCTGGTTTTGAGAGCGTGCTCCAGGCAATCCTTGTTCAGCGCTATTTTCCAACATCCCTGGCGTCGGCACAGGTAAGCGCCCCGACCGGACTTTTTCCCTGTTTCGTCAATCTCCACCCCGCGATCGGGCGTCCGGATAATGCGCACCATCTCTCGTTTGGGGCGAATTTCCCTACAACCGACGCAGGTTCGTTGCGGTACATGTTTGCCGGGCATTCTCAAACTCTTTTAGTAGAAAGGTGAGGACTAGTAAAGGTCCTCCCACTCCTCACGGTGACGACCAGGTTTGCGATGTCGCTTGGCTACCATCTTTCCTAGTTCCTCGTCGTAGACCAACTCGCGTCTCTTCTCTTTCTTTC
>CAZGKH010000005.1:0-24794 GCA_964525665.1 uncultured Anaerolineae bacterium
AGGAGGCGAATGATGAAGAAGCTGATGTTTGTGGTGATTGCCACTCTGTTGGTCATATTGCTAATCGCCGTACCAGCCCACACGCAGGACGGCCCCTTGTCTGGTTCTAAGATCTGCCTCGACCCCGGCCACGGTGGCTCCGATCCAGGGGCTGTCTACGACGACGAGACGATCTATCTCGAAGAAGAGGACATCAACCTGAATGTGGCCTACGGCCTGACAGCCTTGCTCGAGGCCGACGGGGCAACGGTGGTGATGACCAGGATGGATGACTCTGACAAGAGCAACAACGACCGCTACACTTTCTGCAACAACGAGCAGGCCACGATCCTCGTCTCGATCCACACCAACAGCTCGACTAACAATGCCACTGACGGCTCGTTGGCCCTTTACTTCCACAGCGACGACAAGGTCCTGGCCCAGGACATCTACGATGTCATGTATCCGAATTTGAGGGATACAGCACCTGCCGACAACTTTACCGACTTCGGCCTGGATCGGTTCGCCTCCGGCGTCCTCCTCAAGAGCGACATGCCGGCGGCGATGATGGAGCCGCTCTTCATGTCCAATCCAGCGGAGGCCGAACTACTGGTCACACCTATCTCCGGGTGTGCCGACTGCCGCCGAGCCCAGATCGCCCAGGCACTCCACGATGGCATCGTCAGCTACTTCGCTGGTTCGGAGCCCACCCCCACCCCAGAGCCCACTCCTACCCCAGAGCCGGGTGGTGTCATGCACGTGGCAGGTATCGATATGCATCTAGCCAGTGTGCAGAGAGGGGCTAACCTTTGGACAAACGCCATCGCCACGGTCACCATCGTTGATGAGGGTGGCCTTCCGGTTGAAAAGGCAGCGGTTTCTGGCCATTGGAGCGGGGCGACCACCGATAGCGACACTGGAGTCACCGGTGCTGATGGGAAAGTGTTGCTTGAATCGGATAGGGTAAAGAACGCGCCAAGTGGCACAACCTTCACCTTCACCGTGGACGACGTCGTTCTCAGCGGATGGACCTACGATAGCTCAGCAAATGCCGAGACCACCGATTCGATCACTGTCCCGTAACGATGATAAAACAAGGGGAGCGAGAGCTTAAGAGCGGCAGGCGAACTCTGCGCTCGCCACTACGCGGCTCGCTTGCCCTTCGGGTCGGTTAACAGCGGGTTGCCGCTTCCGGCTTCGGCCAAATGCGGCTTCCTTCTGTCCCCTGGCGAATCCATATTAGGAGGATTAATAACATGGCCAAAAGAGCATTATTCATATTGCTGGTCATCGTCACAACAGTATCGCTCTATACACCACTCGCTGTGAGTGCACGAAGCGGTAACGAAGCTACAAAACTTGATCTGGAGATCGTATCTGCCGCAGACACTGCAACAATCGTCATTGACGACCTGGACGATGGGTTCATTCTCCATGGCACCCCGCAGTATTGGTGGGAATCGTCAATAGGATACAATGATCACATGTTCTGGACCTATGTTAATGGTGATATCATTGGAAATTGGGCTGAGTGGCGTCCTGGCCTCTTGCAATGTGGCTTCTATCAAGTCTCCGTCTTCGTGCCTTGCCAGAATGCTACAACCTGGAGCGCCCGGTATGAGGTCTACTATCGGGACGGCATCGAAGTTGTAGTGGTAAAGCAGATTGCCTGCTGTGATGAATGGGTGAGCTTGGGCACCTATAGGTTCGGTGATAGCACTGAGGAGCATGTCCGTCTCACCGACGCCACAGGCGAGAATCCCAACACCCTGCGGCAAATCGCGTTTGACGCGGTAAAGTGGGAGCTGGAAAGCCCATGTCTGTACCTGCCTCTCGTCGTCAAAGACAATAGCTCCGGCACATAGGTCTGGTTAAGCTCGGCAGACACGTGGCGCTCCGCCCGGTAGCCAGGTTTGACTTTTATCTCCCTTTATGCTATCATATCCCCAGATTTGAGAGAGGGTTGGAGATGACTGGCGAGACGCGAGACGGAGCAATCGAGGAATCCCTGAGCGTGCCCACCTGCTGGCGTGAAGATTACTTTGCCTACTATTACGCCTATGCCACGGCATCAGGCAAGCTGCTTCACGCCCGGAGGACACCGCATCCTTAAGTCATAGCAATTCATCATCAGTATCTCAAAAGCGTGGAGCAAACAAGCCCATGCTTTTTTTGTTTATCTGGGGGGTAAAGATGCACTGTCGTGGCATTCGAGGAGCAACTACTGTGGAAGAGAACACCGCCAAGGCCATCCTGGCTGCCGTTAGGGAGCTCATAGAACTCATTGTCGAGGATAACGACTTAGAAGTGGAGGATGTGGCCAGCGCCATCTTCACCACCACGCCCGACCTGACAGACGCCTTCCCCGCCCAGGCAGCGCGAGAGATGGGCTGGCGAGACGTGGCCCTCCTCGATGCCCAGGAGATACCCGTACCGCGCAGCCTGGAAAGGTGCATTCGGGTTCTCATCCACTGGAACACGGAGAAGAGCGCGGCCGAGATTCGGCACGTCTATCTCAAAGGAGCCAAAGCCCTGCGACCGGATTGGAGATTAGAGGTTGGAGATTAGAGGTTGGAGGTTAGAGATTGGAGGTTGGAGATTGGATATCTAACTTCCAACATCTAACTTCCAACGTCCACATTTAGGAGGTATCTGCCATGATCATCATCATGAAAATGGGGGCTAGAGAGGAAGAGATCCAAGAGGTAGTGAGCCAGATAGAGGAAATGGGCTTTCAGGCTCACCTCTCTCGCGGAGAGGAGCGCACCATCATTGGCGTTATCGGTGACGAGCGGCCCGTCAGCCCCCACGTCTTCGAACTGCTGGAGGGCGTGCAGAGGACGGTGCCCATCCTCCAGCCCTTCAAGCTGGCCAGCCGTGACTTCAAGTCCGAGGACACCGTCATCCCCATCAACGGGATGCGTATCGGCTCGCGAGAGGTGACGGTCATGGCTGGTCCCTGCGCCGTGGAGAGTCGCGAGCAGATGACAGAAGCGGCTTGGGCGGTCAAGGAGGCCGGGGTCCGAATCCTGCGAGGGGGGGCCTTCAAACCCCGTACCTCCCCCTACAGCTTCCAGGGCCTGGGGAAGGAGGGGCTAGAGATCCTGGCCCAGGTCAAGGAGGAGACAGGGCTGGCCGTCGTCACGGAAGTCATGGCCCCTGAGGATGTGCCTCTGGTGGCTCGCTATGCCGACATCCTCCAGATTGGGGCTAGAAACATGCAGAACTTCAGCCTGCTGAACGCCGCGGGCGAGTCCCAGATGCCCATCCTCCTCAAGCGAGGGATGATGTCTACGCTGGAGGAACTCCTCATGGCAGCCGAGTACATCCTCTCCCACGACAACTACCGGGTCATGCTCTGCGAACGGGGCATTCGCACTTTCGAGAAGTACACCCGCAACACCCTGGACATCAACGCCGTGCCTGTCCTCAAGGGACTGACCCACTTGCCCGTCATCGTTGATCCCAGCCACGGCACGGGCAGGTGGGAGTTGGTGGGGCCTGTGGCCAAAGCTGCGGTGGCTGCCGGCGCCGATGGGTTGATCATCGAAGTGCATCCCCATCCCCAGCACGCCCTCTCCGACGGAGCCCAATCGCTGAGGCCAGAGCGATTTGCCCAGTTGATGAAGGAGCTGCGGAAGGTGGCCGAGGCAGTGGGTAGGGAATTGTAGCTTCCAACGGAGGTTGGCTTGGTGAGCCTGAAGCACGCACGAGTGACCATCGTCGGTCTGGGGCTGATGGGCGGATCTTTGGCTTGGGCCTTGAAGAGCCGGGCTGTCTGTCGAGAGGTATGGGGGGTAGCTCGACGCGAAGAGACCATCGGGAAAGCGCTGAAGCGCGGTTTCATTCACGTGGGCACCTGTGACTTGGCCGAGGGGGTGAGGCAAGCTGATTTGATCGTGCTGGCCGCGCCGGTGCGAACTATCTTGAAGCTCATGCCTCAGGTGGGGGCCCTGGCCCCTGCTGGCTGCTTACTGATAGACTTGGGCAGCACCAAAGCCCGGATTGTCGGAGCTATGGAAGCGTTGCCATCCCATCTCCAAGTCGTAGGCGGCCATCCCATGTGCGGCAAAGAGGCGTCGGGGATCGAAGTCGCGGAGGCCGATCTTTATGAAGGAGCGACTTTCGTGCTTACCCCCCTACGGCGGACCAGTTCGGAGGCGCTGGCGCTGGCCCAGGAACTGGTCGAGGCCGTCGGTGCGCGGCCCTTGTTGATGGACGCCGAGCGCCACGACTGCCTGGTGGCCGCGGTCAGTCACCTTCCCTATCTCCTATCGGTTGGCTTGGTGGCCGCCACCGAGGAGGCAGCAGCGAAGGACTCGTTAGTGTGGGAACTGGCCGCTAGCGGCTTTCGCGACACCTCGCGCCTGGCAGCCAGCGACGTTACCATGATGCTGGACATCCTGCTCACCAACCGCCAGGCGGTGGGAGAGACGTTGTCCCGCTTTGCCCGTCAACTCAATGCCATCGCAGAGCTGCTAGAGGCAGACGACAACGAGGGATTGCAAAGTCTGATGGAACGAGTGCAGAAAAGGCGAGAGAGGATGTTTCGATGAGGTTAACCGTTGAAAAATCAAAGAGCTTGAGTGGACGGATCGAAGTCCCCGGCGATAAATCCATTTCCCATCGCGCCCTGCTGCTGGGTGCGATAGCTGAAGGCACGACCAGGGTCCAGAATTTCCTGCCAGCGGCCGATTGCCTGGCTACCCTCGCCTGCGTGCGAGCGATGGGTGTCGAGGTAGAGAGACTATCCGAGACGGAGTTGATCGTGTATGGGCGCAGCTTGCATGGTTTGATGGAGACAAAAGATGTCCTGGACTGCGCGGGTTCGGGTACGACCATGCGCCTGCTGGCCGGGATTCTGACTGGTCAGCCCTTCTACAGCGTGCTGACGGGAAACCAGCAGCTCCGCCGACGGCCCATGGGCCGCATCGCCGAGCCTCTGAGACAGATGGGAGCGACTGTGTTTGGTCGAGACAATGGCCGCCTGCCTCCCTTGACCATCCTGGGCGGCAATTTGCACGGCATCGAGTATAGGTTACCCGTAGCCAGCGCTCAGGTGAAGTCGGCCATTTTGCTGGCGGGCCTCTACGCCGATGGCCCCACGGTGATCCACGAGCCAGGCCCCGCCCGCGACCACACCGAGCGGATGCTGGCCGCCATGGGTGCCAATATCCAATATCCAATATCCAATATCACTGGTATCACTCTGCGGGGGGACACTGAGTTGTCCTCTCTGGACATCGTTGTGCCAGGCGATATCTCCTCAGCAGCCTACTTTATCGCTGCCGCTTGCCTTGTGCCTGGGTCGGAGGTTGCTGTCGTCGGCGTCGGTGTCAACCCCACTCGCACGGGCTTCTTGGATGCGCTGAGGGAGATGGGGGCGGACATCTTGATGGAGAATCAACACGAGGTCAGCGGCGAGCCGGTGGCCGACATTGTTGTGCAGGCAGGAGACCTGAGAGGCATAGAGGTGAAAGGTGAGCAGGTGCCCAGGATGATTGACGAATTCCCCATCCTGGCTGTGGTTGCCAGTCAGGCACAGGGAACAACGGTGGTGAGCGATGCAGCGGAGCTGCGAGTAAAAGAGACGGATCGTATCGCCAATATCACCGTTGAACTGCGCAAATTGGGAGCACGTATCGAGGAGCGTCCGGATGGCTTCGTGGTGGAAGGCCCGACGCGACTGGTGGGAGCCCAGGTCAACAGCCACGGCGATCATCGTTTAGCCATGTCCCTGGCCATAGCGGGTCTGGTAGCCGAGGGGGAAACAACTATTGAGGGGGCGGAGTGCATTGCGGATTCATTCCCTGGCTTTGAAGGGATCTTGGGAGCTTTGACGAACTCGGGTTAGGCGAAGGTCTCCCGACCGAGCCTCGCGCGCCTCGGTCAGAGACCTTCGGCGAACAAAAAAGAAGGAGTGCGGGCCATGTCGCTGAACATCAATGGTCAGACGAGGCTGGTAGGATTGATCGGGTATCCCGTCGAGCACAGCCTCTCGCCAGCCATGCACAATAACGCTTTTGCTGCGCTGAACCTGAATTGGCGCTACGTGCCCTTGCCTGTGCTTCCAGAGCGATTGGGGGAAGCAGTCTCTGGGTTGCGAGCTCTGGGCTTCGTCGGTGCCAACGTCACTGTGCCCCACAAAGAGGCGGTGATGGCTCTTCTCGACCGCGTCACGTCGGAGGCGCAAGCTATCGGGGCGGTGAACACCATCGTGGTGCGCGAGGAGAGGAGCATTGGCTACAACACCGACTGGCAAGGCTTTCTGACTGCCTTGAGCGAGGGAGGGTTCGATCCTCAGGGCAAGCGGGCCTTGATTTTGGGGGCTGGAGGCGCAGCCAGGGCTGTGGTCTACGCCCTGGCTCATGCCGGCGCACAAGTGGCCATTTTGAACCGCACGGCAGCCCGTGCCCGGTCTCTGGTTCAGGATTTCTCCTCCTTGTTCTCTTCCCTTCTCCCCCATTCTCTTCCCCTCACTCCACAAACATTGGAGAAGCAGACTGCCGAAGCCCACTTACTGGTCAATACCACGCCCGTTGGCCTGTGGCCTGAAGTGGGCCGATCTCCCTGGCCAGAAGACTTGCCCTTCCCCGATCACCTGACCGTCTTCGACCTGGTGTATAATCCTCGTCAGACAAGGCTTTTGCGGCAGGCTCAGGCGGCAGGGGCGAAAGTTATCGGTGGCTTGGGAATGCTGGTGCACCAGGGCGCTGCGGCTTTCGAACTGTGGACGGGAGAGAAGGCTCCTGTTGAGACGATGTACGAGGCTGCTAACAAAGCTTTTGAATTTAGGACACAGATTTGCACAGATGAACACAGATGAGGAAAAAATCTGCGAAAATCTGTGTTAATCTGTGTCCCGTTCTCGAGGAGGTGAACGATGACGTTGCGTTTCTTGACCGCTGGAGAATCTCACGGGCCTTGCCTCACAGCCATTATCGAGGGAATGCCGGCTGGGCTTTATCTGGGCGTGGAGGAGATCAACGTTGATCTGCGCCGCCGCCAGGGAGGCTACGGACGTGGCCAGCGCATGAAGATCGAGCGTGACAAGGTCGAGATTCTGAGCGGCATGGCTAAGGGGCTGACCATCGGGGCGCCCATTGCCCTACGTATCGAGAACAAGGACTGGGCCAACTGGAGGGATAGAGAAGTCCCGCCCTGGATGGTGCCGCGCCCGGGCCATGCTGATCTGGCAGGAGGGATCAAATACGGCCTCAGCGATTTGCGGCTGGTGGCCGAGCGAGCCAGTGCCCGCGAGACGGCGGCGCGGGTGGCGGTGGGGGCAGTGGCCAAGCAGTTGCTGGCCCAGTTCGGCATCGCTGTGGGCAGTTGTGTGACCGAAATCGGTGGAGTGGTGGCGGAGATTTCGCCCCCCCCCAGCCCCCCCCAACTCTGGGGGGGGAGAGAGGGAAGAGCATCCCCCCTGTTAGGGGGGACAGAGGGGGGTGAAATCTGGGAACATGCCGAAGCCTCCGACGTTCGCTGTCCCGATTCCATCGCCGCAGAAGCCATGCGGCAGCGCATTGACGAGGCTAAGTCAGCGGGGGACTCCCTGGGTGGCGTCTTCGTAATCATTGTTACCGGCGTGCCTGTGGGCCTGGGCAGCCACGTTCACTGGGACCGCCGCCTGGACGCTCGCCTGGCTGGCGCGGTGATGAGCATCCCGGCCATCAAGGGGGTGGAGATTGGGCCGGGTTTCGAGAACGCTCGACGGAGGGGGACAGAGGTGCATGACGAGATCGTGGTGAAGAACACGGATCGGCAGGATTTACGGATTACTCGTTCTTCCAACCGGGCTGGTGGGATTGAGGGTGGCATGAGCAATGGGCAGCCCATCGTGGTTAGGGCAGCCATGAAACCGATTCCCACTACCGTGACGCCTTTGCGGTCGGTGGATTTAGCCACGGGGAAGGCAGCGACCACCCAATACCAGCGCTCTGACGTCTGCGCCGTGCCTGCTGCTTCAGTGGTCGGAGAGGCAATGGTGGCCTGGGTGATCGCAGACGCTTTGTTGGAGAAGCTGGGGGGAGATAGTATCGAGGAGATGAAGTCTAGGTGGAAGTGAGCGGGGAGGCAAACGTCGTCATCACCGGTTTCATGGGCACCGGCAAGTCGAAGGTGGGACTGGAAGTAGCCCGTCGCCTGGGACGAGAGTTCGTGGACATGGACACCCTAATCGAGGATCGAGTCGGCATGACCATCCCCGAGATGTTCGCTCAACAGGGCGAGGACTTCTTTCGCCAACGGGAGCGAGAACTTTGCCAGGAGTTGGCCCAACGGCGCGAGCTGGTCATCGCCACCGGTGGTGGGGCGCTGATTCCTGAGGAGAACCGCCGAGCATTGGGCAAGAGTGGGCTGTTGGTGTGTTTGAGCTGTGAGGTGGAGGAAACCACGCGCCGCCTGGCTCAGGCAGAAGACAGACCCCTTCTGGATGTGGCTGATCGTAGAAAACGCATCGAAGCTCTGCTGGCCGAGCGGCGCGAAGCCTACAGCCGCATCCCTCACCAGATTGACACCACAGGCTTGACGGTGGACGAGGTGGCGGAGAGGGTGATCAGGCTTTTGAGGGATAGGGAGGAGGCTCGGTGAAAAGGATAGTGGTGCGGACGCCAGCGGGGAGTTACGTAATCCATCTGGGCGAAGGGCTTCTGGCGCGGGTCGGTGAGTTGGCGTGGGAACAAGGGCTGCGGGGCAGAGTGGCACTGGTCACTAACCCGACTGTCGGCGACCTTTACGCTACCACTGTTTCCAAAAGCTTGCAGAAAGCGGGTCTGGAGCCAGTCATCTGCCAGGTGCCCGATGGAGAGGCTTACAAAACCCTGGATACTGTCCGCTCCCTCTACGATCAGTTCATCGTCGGCGGGCTGGACCGATATGGGGCGGTGTTGGCCCTGGGCGGCGGTGTAATCGGCGATATGGCGGGCTTCGCGGCAGCTACTTACATGCGAGGAGTGCCCCTGGTACAGTTGCCCACCACCCTGCTGGCCATGGTGGATGCCAGCATCGGGGGCAAGGTGGGTGTGGATCATCCCCAGGGCAAGAACCTCGTCGGCGCGTTCAAACAACCAGTTCTGGTTGTGATTGACCCCCTTGCTCTGGCCACTCTGGATGAGGCAGAGATGAGCTCCGGTTGGGCCGAGGTGATCAAGGCAGGGGTGATCGGTTCGCCCAGCCTTTTCGAGCACTTGGAGAAAAGGGGAGCCGAACCCTCGCTGCCCGTACTTCGACATAGCTCAGTACAGGTCATCACCGAGGCCATCCGCGTTAAGTTGGCTGTCGTGGAGGAGGACCCGTACGAGAGGGGGCGGCGAGCTGTGCTCAATTTGGGCCACACTTTTGGACACGCTTTGGAGCTGCTCAGCGGCTTCACCCTCCGCCATGGTGAGGCGGTGAGCATCGGCATGATGGCTGCGACCAAAACGGCCGTTGCCCTGGGCCTGTGCGACAGGACGGTCGAGGGGCGGTTAGCTATCCTTCTCCAAAGATTTGGTCTACCAACCTGCTACGAAGGTTATGGGGCAAGAGAGATTTGGGAGGCCATGGCCACCGACAAAAAGAAGCGGGGGAAGAAGTTACGTTTCGTTCTGCCCAAAGCGATTGGGGAGGTCGTGGTCACTGATCAGGCGCCCCAGGCAGCGGTCTTAGGGGCTCTAGGAAAGTTGAGGGAAAGATGAGTGTTAAGATCCTTGTTATTCACGGGCCTAACCTGAACTTGTTGGGCATGCGGGAGCCAGAGGTTTACGGCTCGGTCACTCTGGAAGAGATCAACCAGCGGTTGCGGGCCTACGCTGCTGACAGGGACGCCGAGGTGCACACCTTCCAGTCGAATCACGAAGGAGCTATCATTGACGCTATCCACCAGGCGGTTGGCTGGGCCGATGGTTTAGTCATCAACCCTGGGGCTTACACCCATTACAGCTATGCCATCCGCGACGCCATCTCGGCCGTTGGCTTGCCTACCGTCGAAGTTCACCTCTCCAACGTCCACGCGCGCGAGGGCTTTCGCCATGTTTCTGTCATTGCCCCGGCCTGCTTGGGCCAGATCGCGGGCTTCGGCTGGCAAAGCTACGTTCTGGGGTTAGAGGCCCTGTTGATGAAACGGGCGAAAAATTGACATCCCCTTGTTAAAATGGTATAATATGCACTGTTTAGCTCCAGAACCTGAAATCGGGTTCTGGAATTATGTTTGGAGGAACAGGAAGCTCTATCCTGATGAAGCGATTGATTCTTTGGTCTGTTGGATTAGTTATACTGCTGAGCGCTCTGTTGGTCAGCACTGTCTACGCAGGGGTAATTGTTCCCGGCAGTGTTCGCATGACAGATACCCCTGGCGGCGCGGAGATGACCCAGTTCGCCTCTGGGACAAGCGTGGTTTACCTTGTCTTCGACTACTCTGATATGCAAAACGAAGAATTCATGGTAAGAGTCTATGACAATGTAGGCGAGGTGCTATTCGAGCAATCTAAGGTTTACGCAGGGTCCGGGACAGAGTCCGTCGAGATATCGCTTGCTGGGGGAGGAGCTTTTCCCGATGGGCGGTATGTTACCAATTTGTACAGCGGTTTATTTCCGGTTAACACCATTATCTGGGAAGTAACCGCAGACGCTGGTATGGCAACTTCCACACCCACGTCCGAAGCGGCAACAGCCACAGCGACACCAGTACCCCCTACTCCAACACCAACCCCAACTCCAATCCCAACCTCAACTCCAGTCTCAACCTCAACCCCGATACCGCCAACACATACCCCAGTACCAGAGGCGCCTACAGCTATTCCTACTTCCACTCTGACGCCGACGCCGGCACCGCCTACGCCAACGCTGGCGCCAGGGGAGCCGACGCTGACGCCTACTCCAATACCGCCCACGGCAACTCCGGGGCCGGAGCAGCCGTATCCAACTCCCATGCCGCCTACATCCACACCAGCGCCGGGACAACCGACGTTGACGCCGACTGCGGCTCCGCCTGCGACTTCGACTACGACTCCGCCAATGGCCACGGCCACAAAAGAGATACCGCCGACGCCAACGCCGTCTCCGGTTCCACCCACAACCACCCCGGCTCCAGCTACAGTCGAAGCGATCGGCTCGGAACCGAGCACACCATCCCCCACTCCGACAGCGGCATTGCTGACCCCAACAACTGCACTAACTTCTAAGTTTACCCCTGTACCCACTGCCACTTCAGACACCACAGAAGGGACAAAGAACTCTTTGGTTGTTGTTGGTTATGTAGGTGTGGCGGCGGTGTTAGTCTCCCTGGCCTTGTTTCTTTGGCAAAGGCGTTCTTCTTGATTCTCCCCAAGATTATCTTGTAACAAGGAGTTTTGACCGATGAAACGTTTTGTTCCTATTGCTGTAGCCCTATGCTTAACCACTTTGTTAGCCAGTATCGCCATGGCCCAAGGCTTGGACAACGTCCGTCTGAGCGATTCTCCCGATGGGCCGGCCATGACTCAGTTCCCCTCAGGTACAACTGTCGTCTACGCCATCTTCGACTACACCGACATGACGGGGGAACCACTAAAAGTAAGGGTTTATGACAACTACGGCAGCATTCTCTTCGAACAGACCCAGAACTACACTGGATCTGGAACAGAGTCTGTGGCGACTGCGCCTGGTGAGGGAGTGTTCACAGATGGTCGGTATGTCACCAACTTCTATTTCGGTGACTACGTGAGCAGGACCATATTATGGGATATTGGCGAGCCGGTGGCCAATCCCGTTGCCAAGACTGTTACCGAGCCAACCCCAACGTCGCCCATCAGCAAGATCTACGACCAAGTGAAAGACTTTGTTCTTCCGGCTGCTGCGATATTGTTGGTCATTTTTGTTGCCTGGGCTATTCGACAGGTGTTTGTTTCTCGTTAGTTGTTCTTCTCATGTGATGGGGCTCAGACGTTCAAGTTGAGTAGAAGAGCCTGGTTTCTGTCAACTTGTCTGGAAGCGAGTTAGGTTGAGGAGCAGACTGCATTGACCAGGGAAAACATTTTCAAAGTACTGAGCGTGTTGGCGGTTGTGGCTGTCTTTGTACTGGGGATATGGCTGGGCAGGCTGTATTCAGCCGCCGGTGGCCCAGGAGTAGTTACCCTTCAGCAGTTTCGATCCAACGTCGTTCTTCGGATCCGACAGCTATGGAAACCTTCGGCCACACCGAGTGTTCCAGATAGCGGATCGGTCGTGCCTCGCGTCAGCCTGGAGCAGTTGAAGGGGAAGCTGGATGCCGGGGCTGATAAGGGGTTTGGAGATGTTAAGGCCCTGCAGGTAGAATTCTCCCGTTGGGAGAAGGCTGGATACCCCGTTGAGAAGTGAGATCAGACATACAAAACTGAAAGGAGTCTCGAGAATGAAACTGAAAAGAGAAATAGTGGTAGCCGCTGTAATAGCACTGGTGTTGACAGTGGTGCTGATAGAAGCGGTGGGAGCGAAGATCGGGAGTTCCGTTGCGGCCGAGGAGGGCCTCATCACAAACCTCCGCATGAGTGATTCGTGCGAAGGCCCCGCTATGCTCCTCTTCCCCGATGGCATAGAGACCGTATATGTGGTCTTTGATTACTCTGATATGCAGGGTGAGGAAAGGCGCATATCGGTTGCCGACGGAGTTACTTTATACGACGCAACCCATTCGTACACGGGGTCAGGCTCTGAGTGCATAGAAGTAACTCACACTTCTGGCTCTATCCCCTCCGATACCTATCGAACGCAGATATACGCCGGTGGGCTTCTTCCCATCAAGACCCAGTTGTGGCACGTGCGGCCAGGCGGGCCAGGCGAAATCACGAGCCTTCACATGAGCGCCTCACCTGAGGGGACATTCAAGGAGGAATTCATCGAAGGCTCAAAGATCGTTTGGGCGGTTTTCGACTACGCCGACATGACAGGCAATGAAGTAGGAATAGATGCCTACCAAGGTGACTATCGTTTCTATGAAAGCTCAAGGGTGTCTCTTACCGGATCAGGGACAATGGCTATCAGCGTAACCCACTATCTGTTAGCTGGTTTTCCCGTGGACCAGTATAGAACTCACGTCGTGAGAGACGGGTACGTTGATGCTGTTGGGAATTGGTCGGTTCTGTACGGGGCCTACTTGCCTCTAGTGCTGAAGAATCACCCTTAAAAGTAGCTGGTAGTGAATGGGGTAGTTCAAGTGGATAAAGCTTGTGTGGGGGGAGTAGGGAGTCTACTCCCCCTTTGTCTAATCAGATTGCACTAGCTTGCTGAAATGCACTGAAATATGCTTTTTCAGCATGAACACTGATTGGAAGATGCGATTGATAAATTGTTGACACAAATGGTATCTTGTGGTATCATTCTAAGCATAGACAAAGAGAGGACTAGAAGAGAGATTTTGAGTAGACGGCTGACATGGAGGAAAAAACTGATGAAAGGCACACCAATGATTAAAAGCACGTTGCATTTTCTATTGGTTGTCCCTTTTCTCTTTCTCCCCTGCCTTGCTTTCGCCGAAGAGCCAATCCCGACCACAACTAACCCAGCCCTTGACGCGATGGAGTTCAAGGCGGGCGAGATCATTGTCAAGTTAAGAGAGGGCATTTCACAAGCCAGTGTCCGCTCCTTGCTCCTCGCTGAAGACATGAGTATCCTAGATGAGATGGACAACCTTGACCTCGTGCTGCTATCCGTACCCGAGGGCCGGGAGTTAGAGAAGGCGGGGGAACTAGAGCATAGTCCTCTAGTGGAGTATGCCGAGCCGAACTACGTCGTTCAGATTGCGGACCCTATCGCGGCCGATCCCCTTTATGATAGCCTTCGTTCTCCGGCCACCACTCCTGATGATCCGTATTTTCCTTCACAGTGGAACTTGTCGCTGATTGAAGCCCCTGCGGCTTGGGACGTCACCACCGGCAGCGACAAGATCGTTATCGCCTTTGTTGACTCTGGCGTTGATCTTGATCACCCCGAGTTGAAGGACAAGATATGGAAAAACACAGACGAGATACCGGGCAATGGGATAGATGACGATGGGAATGGTTACATTGATGACGTGCACGGCTGGGATTTCGTCAATTGGCACGGCGAGCCTCAGGACGATTACGGACATGGCACCTTCGTGGCTAGCATCGCCACGGCCGAGACGAACAACGGCATCGGGATGGCGGGGGTATCCTGGGGGAGCGAGGTTATGCCCATCAAAGTGTTGGATGAGCGGGGTTACTCGCACCACTGGCATACGGCAGGTGGAATCACCTACGCCGCTGATAACGGGGCAAAGATCATAAACCTAAGCTGGACGCTTATCAGCGGTATTGACCCCCAGCCGTTGCAGAACGCGGTGAGCTACGCTCATTCGAAAGGCGCTCTTGTCATCGCTGCCGCCGGCGATAGCTATGATGCCTCCTACAAATATCCAGCAGCTTTTGATCACGTTGTCTCCGTAGCTGCCATTGATCGTGAAGATGGCCACCCTGATTTCTCGACCTACAATGACAAAGTGGACATCGCCGCGCCCGGGTCCGATATTTTGGGTCTCTGTTTAGGAGGTGTCTATTGTAGATTCGGTAGTACTCATTCGGCCACCCCTCACGTGTCAGGGTTGGCAGCGCTGGTTTGGTCAATGAACCCCAATCTGACGCCTGACGAGGTGGAGGGCATCATCGAGTCTACGGCCGTTGACCTAGGAGAGCCTGGCAGAGACGATTACTACGGCTACGGGCGCATTGATGTCACTGCTGCTGTGATGACAACAACCCACTACCTCCAGGTAGAGCCCGATAGCCTTTATTTCTTAGTTTGTGATGATAGCATTCCTCCCTTTGGGAAGATCACCAACCCAGGCACAAACTATTCCACGTGGAGCGCCACAGCAGCGGCTCCCTGGCTCTCCATCAGCCCTCCTGAGGGCTATACGCCATCTTCAGTAACCGTTTCTGTAGATAAGGGCGGCCTGCTAGACTTTGGCCTATATACCGCGACCATCACCGCTACCAGTACAATGACCAATTACGTGAACAACCCGAAAACGATCACCGCAACCGTGAACTATTCTTCGCAGTGTTGGAAGAACTACCTGCCTCTGCTATTCAAGGAATCGTAGTTCCTTATTTGGCCTTATTGGAAGGTATGTGTTCTAGGCACGCTGGGCGGTCATTGATGTTTTACAGGGGAGTTGACATGCAAACAGGTCATCCAACGTGTGGTGCCGGAAGCTGCCCAAGTATAAAAGAAGGCTCTTTGGGATTTCGCGGGGTCACAGTATCGGAGTACCCAACTCGTTGGAGGTGCGGCGCGGCAAACCCCAACGAGTTGGGGACTCCGGCCTGCTATTCACGCCAATTCCCAAAGACCCTAAAAGAATGGGAGCGAACATCGTATCCATAGTTTAGCGCACGCCAACCCGGTGCCCCTCAGGAGCATCTGGCGTTGGCGTCTTGTTTTGGAGGAATTCATGAAGGGAGGAATGGCCCAATGACAGCGAAGCTGACAAAGATCGCACTGAGCATCGTCATCGGCATGCTTGGCCTGGTACTGGTGATGGTGGCCCTTGCTGGTGCAGGGCCTGTGGCTGCCCTGGACGAGGTGGCGCAAAATGGGGGCGGCGCTCTAATTGCCGATGTTCCCACCGATGTGCTTGTGGATGCTTCTCCGGAAGAAATCCGGGCCGATGGCAGCTCTACTTCAACCATTACAGCCAGGATATATGACGGCGGTACACCTGTGCAAGGGGCTTTTGCCGCTTTTACTACTACCTTGGGCACGATTGACCAATTTTGCTACGTTGAGGCGGAAGACGCTTCAGTGAATAAGTCGGCCGGCGATTGGGTCACTGAGAGCTTTTCTGGAGCTAGCGGAGGACAGTATGTCAGAACGTGTGGCACGGCACACCCTATCGCCAGTTTGAGCTGGACTTTCACGGCAAGCGCGATTTCTATGCTGTACGTCAAGGACCACAATGGCGGTGTTGCTGAGGTCCAGGTGGATGGTGGCACAGCCATCACTGTAGACACGTACGCTGGCACTACAACGGCGGCGGAGAGGGTGATAACTGCTGGTCTGGGTTCTGGGGCGCATGTTGTAACCGTGAAATATCTAGATCAGTCCCCAGTTGGAGGGGGAACCTGTATTCGGATTGATGCCTTCCGCTGCGGGACCACGACCGACGCCGATGGAAAAGGCACGACTACCCTTACCTCGGCAATGCTGTCATGCGGATCGGAAGATGCTACGGTGACCGCTCTTACCGGCGACCCCTCCATTTCATACATGATAACTGGTACGGAGTCGGTCAGATTTACAGCGAGTGTGCCTGACAGCATGGCGTTCACCGCCACCCCCGATCAGATTGTGGCCGATGGGGCTTCTATCTCCACCCTCGAAGCCGTAGTGAAGGATCAGTTTGACGAGTATGTGCCTGACTACACTATGGTTGGCTTCGTCGTGACCGATGAGAACAGTGCCGCCCCTGGTGAGCCCTGGGTCATCCTCCCATACGAGTTGGTAGAAGCGGAAGACCCGAGTGAGGTGATAACGGATGGGTGGACCATTGACTCCTACGCGAGTTACCATGACGGGCAGGCGATATACACCAATACCACTGGAGCTACCGCCACTTGGGCCTTCACGGGGACGGCGGTTTCCATGGTGTATGCCAGGTTGGCCGATGCTGGTGTAGCCACGGTCGCCGTTGATGGCGGGTCTCCCATAACTATTGACATGTACGCCTCGTCACCGCAATATCAGGTTGAGCATGTCATCACGGATACCTTGAGCTTCGGGGCACACTCCATAGTGGTGACGGTAGGTGGATATACGGTGACCGGAGGCACCGACACGCGCGTTTACCTCGATGCTTTCCGCTCTGGCACGGGTACTTCGGGCGGCACGGCCACGGATGGGCTGACCTCAGGGACGCAGACGGGAGTGACGTGGGTTGAGGCCACGGCTGTGGGAGTGCAATGCTGCGAAACCGATAACGTGGTTACAGAGACGATACCTATAACCCTCACGGCTGGCAATCCGTACACTCTGACCATCACGCCCACCGATATTGACACAACTTGCTGCATCACCAGTACCCTCCAGTTCACGGTGACCGATCAGTACAGCAACGTGGTAGGGGCGGTGGTGCCCAGGACACTGACGGTAGACTTCACCAGCACGCCCTACGGTGATTTCTCGCTTTCCAGTGTTGAGATCACTAATGGCATAGGCAGCGTGGAGTTCCATGGTTACGAGTCGGGGAGCGGGGCCATCACGGGCACGGTTCAAGGGTACGGCGTTGTTGGGACGGCGGTGCTGACTGTCGCGCCGGCCTCTTGTGACACTCTGGACATCAGCGCCGATCGGGCCTGGATCTACGTCACCGACACGACCACGTCTCTCTTGACTGACTTCGTCTATACCACGACCATAACCGCTGAGCTGGGGGATAGTTGCAGTAACACCGTTCAGGACGGCACGGAGGTGACCTTCACCACCAGTCTGGGCAGCTTGAGTCCTGCTAATCCCATCACCACAGTCAATGGCATAGCCACGGCGGTGCTTACATCGGAGCAGTTGCCGGTCGGGGTGCCTACACAGACGGCCTACATCACCGTCACTGGCGCAGGTTGTCCCGTATCGGACACGATCAGCGTTGACTTCGGGCGGCATGTCTACACCTTGACGGTGTCAGCCGATCCCGATGAGATAGAAGTTGGTGGAGCCACCTCCAATCTCACTGCCGATGTGGATGATGGTTTTGGCGATCCCACGCCCGATGGCGTCACGGTGGCCTTCACCATTACCCCTTCCAGCATGGCCTCGGTTCCGCCTGCGGGAGTGGCCACGTCGGGCGGCACAGCCACGGCTATGGCTACGTCTGGCAACCAGGCAGGGGTGGCGACGATCGAGTCAGCGGCTACAGCAGAGACCATGGTTACGAATACGGCGCTCATCACCATTACAGCCGGTGATCCGTATACCCTGACCATTGTGCCTGCTGTTGTCTCCATCAATTGCTGCATCACCAGTACCCTTCAGTTCACGGTGACCGATCAGTACAGCAACGTGGTAGGGGCGGTGGTGCCCAGGACACTGACGGTAGACTTCACCAGCACGCCCTACGGTGATTTCTCGCTTTCCAGTGTTGAGATCACTAATGGCATAGGCAGCGTGGAGTTCCATGGTTACGAGTCGGGGAGCGGGGCCATCACGGGCACGGTTCAAGGGTACGGCGTTGTTGGGACGGCGGTGCTGACTGTCGCGCCGGCCTCTTGTGACACTCTGGACATCAGCGCCGATCGGGCCTGGATCTACGTCACCGACACGACCACGTCTCTCTTGACTGACTTCGTCTATACCACGACCATAACCGCTGAGCTGGGGGATAGTTGCAGTAACACCGTTCAGGACGGCACGGAGGTGACCTTCACCACCAGTCTGGGCAGCTTGAGTCCTGCTAATCCCATCACCACAGTCAATGGCATAGCCACGGCGGTGCTTACATCGGAGCAGTTGCCGGTCGGGGTGCCTACACAGACGGCCTACATCACCGTCACTGGCGCAGGTTGTCCCGTATCGGACACGATCAGCGTTGACTTCGGGCGGCATGTCTACACCTTGACGGTGTCAGCCGATCCCGATGAGATAGAAGTTGGTGGAGCCACCTCCAATCTCACTGCCGATGTGGATGATGGTTTTGGCGATCCCACGCCCGATGGCGTCACGGTGGCCTTCACCATTACCCCTTCCAGCATGGCCTCGGTTCCGCCTGCGGGAGTGGCCACGTCGGGCGGCACAGCCACGGCCGTGGCCACGTCTGGGACCCAGGCGGGGGTGGCGACGATTGAGGCAGCAGCTACAGGGACCATGGTTACGAATACGGCGCTCATCACCATTACAGCCGGTGATCCGTACACTCTGACCATGACCCCCACTGACATAGACACGGCCTGCTGTGTCACCAGTACCCTCCAGTTCACGGTGACCGATCAGTACAGCAACGTGTTGGGGGCGGTGGACCATCGGTCAACGACTGTGTGCTTCTATTCCATTCCCGATAATCTGGTGGACACTTGGTCACCCGGTAGTTGCGTTGTGGTCACTAGTGGTGTTGGCAGTGCGGAATTTCATGGCTGGGCATCAGAATCAGGGACTATCGCGGGTTATGTGCAAGGATTCGCTTACGTCCAAGATACCTCAAATATCACGGTCTCGTTTGGCGCTCCTGCTACATTATCTGTCAGCCGCGACCCTACCGCCATTCTAGCTGATGGACTAGACACCACTACCATCACGGCCACAGTGAGGGATTCTTGCGAGAACCTTGTAGCCGGCAGCATAGTGACGTTTACCACAGACTTAGGCAGCTTTGGACCTCCTCCCACTACAACGCTCAGCATCACCGTGGCCACAGACGCTAGCGGTGTAGCTACGGCGACGATGAGGTCTGAATGCACAGCACGTACGGTGAACATCACGGTGACGGTAGGCTCTACGATAGAAACCACCGACGTGGATATGGTAGGTGTTGCCTGGGATATGCAATTGGCAGCCAACCCCACTACTATCCAAGTGGGTGGGTACATATCCGAACTTACTGCTACAGTTAAGGATCAGTTTGGATACACCGTACTTGATGGGACGGTGGTGACCTTCACTACCAGCTTGGGTAATGTCGGTAGCGATACTGTAGCCAAGACCACCACCAGTGGGGTGGCTACGGCTGTTCTGACCTCGTCTAACTCCCCGGGTACGGCGATCATCACGGCCACATCTGGTATCGCGGTTGATGCGACCGCTGTGACCTTCGAAGCCGGCCCACCTTATACGGTGACGTTAGAAGCCTATCCGACGACCCTCACGGTGGGCAACACCTCGGCGCTTACGGCCACAGTGAAGGATCAGTATAACAACCATGTGGCCGATGGAACTGTGGTGACCTTCACTACCGATCTGGGTGACGTGGGAAGCCAGTTGGTTACCAAGACGACCACCACTGGGGTGGCCACAGCCGAGCTGGCCTCCCAGGTGGCCGGCACAGCAACAGTTACAGCTACGGCAGGCGCGGAACATGATACGGCTTTGGTGACATTCCAGCCCGATCTGCCCTACACGCTAACCCTGGCGGCCGATCCGACGAATCTAACGGTGGGGGAAAGCTCGACGCTCACCGCTACGGTAACGGATCAGTATAGCAACGCTGTAGCCAATGGGACGGTGGTGCACTTCGAGACCAATCTGGGCAGTGTGGGTAGCAGTACGGTTGACAAACCCACTGCCGAAGGTATAGCAATAGCTACACTGACGTCCCTGTTGCCTGGGACGGCGGCTATCACAGCCACCGCCGATCCTGCGTCTGACACGGCCAGCGTGACCTTCGAAGCCGGTCCGCCCTACACTGTAACGCTGGAGGCTTATCCGATCAGCATCCCGGTGGCTGGCTCTACCTCAACTCTCACCGCTACAGTAGTGGATCTATACAACAACAACGTGGATGATGGAACTGTGGTGACCTTCACCACCAGCTTGGGCAGCTTGGGGACCGACCCGGTTGTCAAGACAACTACCAATGGAATCGCCACGGCTGTTTTGACCTCGGAGACCACGATAGGCACGGCGGTTATCACTGCTACCGCTGACTCCAAGTTCGACACGGCCGCAGTGGAGTTCACGCCTCTCCTGCCCTATACAGTTACCCTGGTGGCCTATCCGCTTAATCTCACCGTCGGGGAAACCTCGGCGCTTACGGCTACGGTGGTGGATCAGTACGCGAACAACGTCGCCGACGGAACATCGGTGCTCTTCGAGACCAACTTGGGGAGTTTGGGAAGCCTCTCGGTTACTAAGACCACAACTGATGGAATAGCTCTAGCCACCTTGACCTCCCAGGTTCCTGGTACCGCGACAGTCGCCGCCACAGCCGACGCCGCATCCGACACTGTGGATGTGCACTTCGAAGTCGGCCCGCCCTACACAGTGACGCTGGAAGCGAATCCGACCAGCATTTTGGTCGGTGGCTTCACCTCAGCCCTGACGGTCACGGTGGTGGATCAGTTCAGTAACGATGTGGCCGATGGGACGGTGGTGCACTTCGAGACCAGTCTGGGTAGCCTGGAAGGCAGCGCTACAATTGACAAGGACACGGCTAGTGGAGTCGCTACCGCCACCCTAACCTCAGGCGATGTAGCAGGCGTGGCAATGATAACGGCGACGGCAGGCTCTGAGGTTGCTACTACTGTGGTCACTTTTACCCCCGACATGCCCGACGTCATAACGTTGGCTGCTGATCCAACGAGCTTGACCGTGGGAGAGACCTCAATGCTCACGTCTACGGTGAAGGATCAGTACAACAACAATGTGGACGATGGAACCGTGGTGACCTTCACTACCAGCCTGGGTGATGTAGGAAGCCAGTTGGTCGTCAAGACTACCACCAGCGGGGTGGCCACGGCCGATCTGACATCCCTACTCCCTGGCGTGGCCATGCTCACCGCCACGGCAGATTCTAAGGTTGCCACAACCACGGTCGAATTCCAGCCCGGTCTACCCTACACCGTGACCCTGGTAGCCCAGCCGATTAGTCTGACGGTTGGGGAAACCTCGGTGCTCACGGCCACAGTGGTGGATCAGTATAACAACAATGTGGCTGACGGGACGGTGGTGAACTTTGAGACCAATCTGGGCAGTGTGGGCAGCAACACGATTGACAAGCCCACAGTCAACGGGGTTGCCACCGCCACCCTGACCTCCCAGGTATCGGGCACTGCGGCAGTAACGGCTACGTCAGGCTCGGAACATGATACAGCCAACGTGACCTTCAACCCCGGCCCGCCCGACACGATGACAGTGGAGGCTGACCCGACGAGCATTCCCATCGGTGGGTTCACCTCAGATGTCACCGCCACGGTCAGAGACCAATATGGTAACTTGGTGGCTGACGGGACGGAAGTGACCTTTGTTACCGACTTAGGCAGTATCGGTTCAAACAGTGTCATCAAGACCACCGTCAACGGTGTGGCTAACGCCACCTTGACCTCCGGCCTGGTCATTGGCACGGCGGACATAACCGTTACATCGGGTTCAGCAGAGGGGGAAACCCAGGTGATCTTCACCGTTGGGGCGCCGGAAACCGTCGTTGCGGAATCGTGGCCGCCCACCATTGAAGTGGGTGGGAACACAGCCACCATCACGGCAACAGTGAGGGACATCGGCGGCTACATGGTGGCCGACGGTACGCCTGTGGTCTTCACCACTGACTTCGCCAGCCTGGGCAGCAGCACAGTCACCAAATACACAACTGACGGAGTGGCTGTCGCGACCCTGACTTCGGAACTGACGCCCGGTGTGGCCCACATCACAGCCGAGTCCAACTCCAAGTCCGACACGGCGATTGTCAAGGTCGCCGCCGGGCCGCCCTTCGACATACAAGTCACGGCGGACCCGGCCTACATCCCCATTGGCGGAGCTACTTCGCGCATCACGGCGATGGTGAAAGATCGCTACGGCAACAATGTGGTCAATGGAACCAACGTGGACTTCATCACTACCCTGGGCAGCATCTGGCCTTCCTCCGACGCCACAATCGAGGGCGCCGCCGTGGTCACACTGACCTCCGGGATAATCAAGGGGCCGGCCACTATCACTGCTATTTCTGGCCCAGAAGAAGGGGCAGTTGATGTGATCTTCACTGTTGGCCCCCCATTCTTCATTAACGTAGAGGCAGATCCAAGTACTATCGGCCTCGATGGGGAGACCTCGGATATCCAGGCCACGGTAAAGGACATGGGCGGCAATAATGTAGCCGATGGGACAGAGGTGACTTTCAGCACGAGCTTGGGGGTACTGGGCAGCACCATGGTCATCAAGACTACCATCAATGGCGTTGCTATGGCCGTGCTGACTTCAGAAACCACCGCCGGCACGGCAATAATCACCGCCACGGCAGATTCACATTCCCACACAACTCAAGTCGTCATCAACCCGGACCCACCCAACGATGTGGCGGTGACAGCAGATCCGATGCTGATCCCTGCCGATGGGGTATCCACAGCCGCGATTCGAACTCTAGTGACCGATCAGTACGACAATCCGGTGGCTGATGGCACCAACTGTAGCTTTGAGACCACCCTGGGAAGCGTATGGCCCCTCTTCGACACCACGCTCAATGGTGTGGCAGAGACCACTCTGACCGTCGGTGAGGATGCGGGTCTGGCCGTTGTGAAAGCTATCTGTGCGGGCTTAGAGGACACGATTCTCGTAAGTTTCTACGAGCCCAGGTTCAAGGTCTATCTACCTCTGGTCTTCAAGCGCTACTGATCCTCTGCGGGGTGCTGAGCCTGTCGAAGGGTTGACAGGTCATGTACTGCCATAGCGGGTGATGAGATCGCTCAAGCCAGTCTCGTCACCCATGACGACAGAAAGCCATCGGGAAGGTTCGCCGGTGGCTTTTTGTCGGACTGAGTGAGATTGTGGTATAATAAAGACGGCTTCTGCCAATTCCACAGAAAGGACAGAGAGGAAGAGTATGAAGACCGCTATCATCGTCCCTACCTACAACGAAAGCGACAACATTGAGCCTTTGGCAAAAGAGATATTGGCCCTTCGCCTGGACCCTTCGACAACCCTTCGACCCTGCTCAGGGCGGGCCTCAGGAGGGACCTCAGGACAGGCTCTGGGTGACATCATCGAGATCATCATTGTTGATGATAACTCGCCTGACGGCACGGGGAAGATTGCCGATGAGCTGGCAACAGCGTATCAGAGTATCAAAGTCATACATCGCTCTGCCAAGCTGGGCCTGGGCACTGCCTATATCGCGGGCTTCCAGGAAGCGCTGGCTTCGGGGGCCGACCGCATTGTGACCATGGACGCCGATTTCTCCCATCATCCTCGCTACATTCCCGATTTACTGGCCAAGAACCGAGGGGCTCAACTGGTTATCGGTTCTCGCTACGTTGATGGAGGAGGTACAGTTAATTGGGGTTTACGGCGGCAGATTTTTAGCAGAGGAGCCAATACTTTTGCTCGCTTGGTGCTGGGCCTCGAAGCTCACGACTGCACTGCTGGCTTCCGCTGCTATCACCGGGAGGTTCTGGAATCCATCAAGCTGGATGACATTTTCTCCGATGGCTATTCTTTTTTAATTGAAATGCTCTATGAGTGCCAGCGAAGGGGGTGGGGGATCAGCGAAGTGCCCATCATCTTCGAGGATAGACGCCATGGGGCCTCCAAGATCTCACGACGTGAGATCTTCAAGGCCCTTTACACCGTGTTGCGTCTGAGATGGAAAAGCATCTTCTCCAGCTAGTGGGGGGTATTACGGGAGATTGCCTGCGTACTCCAGGGGATGGCCAGATTTTTGTCTGAAGCGCCAACCCCGCGCACAAGGGCGAGATCTGACGCTTGCCCTGAGCCCTTCGACAAGCTCAGTACAGATTTGTCGAAGGGCTCCTTGGCGAGCAAGTAACCACTCAGCGGCGCTTCTTGTTCTTGTCCTTGTCGTCATCCCCGATGAGCATAGTCAGGACGAAGCTGACCACGCTTATCACCAGCGCGCCCACGAAGGCCCACCGAAAATTCTCAACATCGAAGCCTAGTCCAAGTTGCCTCCCTATCCAGGCAGCCAGTTGAAGCATCAGGGCGTTGATCACCAGGGTGAAGAGGCCCAGGGTGAGCATGATCAACGGGCAGGTCAGGAACTTGAGGATGGGGCGGACCAGGGCATTCACCAGGCCGAAGATGAGGGCCATGACTAACAGTACCTGCCAGCCTCCATCCGTGTGGATGCCTGGTACCAACTTGGCGGCCACATACAGAGCCACGGCGTTGATCAACCAGCGCAATAGTAACTTTTGTCGCATGACACACCTCCT